>NZ_JBEXTZ010000048.1:0-63269 GCF_040614195.1 Amycolatopsis sp. NPDC006125 | reverse complement strand
TCTTTTCTTTTGGGCCCCCCCCCCCCCGTGGGTGTTCGTGTGGCCGCCGGGGGGTGGGGGGGGGGGGGCCGGGCCCCCCCCCCCCCCCCCCCACAGCCCGGCCGCCGGAAAAAAACTTCGCGGAAGGTGTCGATTCCGGCGATGCTCGATCGATGCACTGATGAAAGCACCGCCGGATGAACCCGAGGAGTCCTCCATGCGCACCCTGATCACCACCGCGTTCGTCTCGCTCGACGGCGTCGTCGAAGCCCCTGGCGGCGAGCCGGGCTACCGGAACTCCGGCTGGACCTTCCAGGGCATCGAGTTCGACGCGGCGGCCTACGAGATCAAGGCCCGCGAGCAGGACGAGGCCGCCGCGATGCTGCTGGGCCGCGTCAGCTACCAGGCGTTCTCCCCGGTGTGGCCGGGGATGACCGAGGAGTTCCCCCGCTACAACGCGATGCCGAAGTACGTCGTGTCGACCACGCTGAAGGAGGAGGAACTCGTCACGAACTGGGGCGAGATCACCATCCTGCGGTCGCTGGACGACGTGGCGGCGCTGAAGGAGACCGAGGGCGGGCCGATCACCGTCCACGGCAGCGCCACGCTCAACCGCAACCTCTCCGACGCCGGCCTGATCGACCGGTACCACCTGCTGGTGTTCCCGGTCCTGCTCGGCGCGGGCAAGCGGCTGTTCAGCGACACCGACAAGGACAAGCAGGGCCTGAAGCTGCTGGAGAGCGAGTCCTACTCGAACGGCATCCAGAAGCTGGTCTACGACGTGGTCCGCTGATCCAGCGGCAGGCCGGACGGCGGGATGCGCCTGCCGCGGTCGAACTCCTCGGCGAAGGCGGCTTCGCCGAGGAGCCGGCGCGCCGCGGCGGTGATGCGGTCCACGTCGAACCGTTCGGCCGCCGGCAGCGGCGCGCCCGCCGACTCCCTGGCCGCCGCGGCCACGCCGAGCAGGCAGGCCGCCCGGTCCGGTTCGCCGGCCAGCACGTGCGCCCCGGCCAGACCTTCCAGCGCGATCGCCACCGCGCGGGGGTCGCCGGTCGCGCGCGCCGCGTCCAGCCCTTCGCGGTGCAGTGACCACGCCGCTGCCGCGTCGCCGCGCTGCTCGGCGGCGAACCCCAGTTCCGCGAGGGCGAACGCGATCCCGACCCAGTAGTTGATGCGGCGCTCCCACGCGAGCACGTTCCGCAGGTGCTCCTCGGCGACGTCGAGCAGGCCCCGGCGGCGGGCGGACATCCCGAGCCCGCCCCGCGCCAGGTTGATCCCCGGTTCGTAGGCGTGTTCCGTGGCCAGCCGCAGGGCCCGGCGGGACAGGTCCTCCGCGGCGGCGTGGTCGGAGCCGAGCAGGGCCAGCCGCCCGAGGCGGGACAGCTCGTGGGACGCCACCGGCCACAACCCCAGTTCCTCCGCCTTGCGCAGCGCTTCCCGGTGCAGCCGCGCGGACCGTTCGTGGTCGCCGCCGATCTCGGCCAGCACGCCGAGCAGGCTCGCCGTCTGCACCTGGCCCCACCGGTCACCCAGGTCGGCGAACAACGCCGCGGCCTCAGCGCCGTCGCGCGCGGCCGCGTTCAGGTCGCCCCGCAGCATCGCCTGGTCGGCGCGGGCCCACAGCGTCGCGGCCAGGCCCCAGCGGTCGCCGAGTTTCCGGAAGGCCGCGCCGGCGCGGTCGATCAGCGCGGCGGCGGCGTCCGGCGCGCCGCTGCGCCCGACGAACCCGAACAACCACTGCGCCCTGGCCAGTGCCGCCGCGTCGCCTGCTTTGGCGAGCACCTCGGTGCTGTCCCGCATCGGGTCGGTGTGCCTGCCGGTGAGGAACCCCATCGCCGCCTGCCACGCCGTCGCCTCCGCCCTGGCGCCGCCCGGCGCGTCCCCCGGCACGGCCAGCGCGCGGGTGATCCACCGGTGCGCCTCCTGGTGCTTGCCGCGCAGGAACCAGTACCAGGCCGCGGCGTTGACCAAGCGCAACGCCGTGGCGGCGTCGTCCTGCCCGACGGCGGTGGCGAGCGCGGCCCGCAGGTTCGCCGACTCGGCGTCCATCCGTTCCAGCCACGTCCGCTGGTCGTGGCCGCGCAACCGGTCGGCGGCCTGTTCGGCGAACCCGGCGTAGTACCCGGCGTGCCGCTGGCGGATCAGCTCCGCCTCGCCCGACTCCTGAAGCCGTTCCCGGCCGTAGGCGGCGACGGTTTCCAGCAGGCGGTAGCGCGTGTCCCCGGTCGTGTCGGCCACGACCAGCGACCGGTCGACCAGGCCGGCGAGCACCTCCAGCACGTCGCCCGCCGGCTCGCCCGCGCACACGTGCTCGGCGGCCGCGAGCGTGCAGCCGTCGGCGTGCACGGCCAGCCGCGACAGGACCGCGCGTTCGGCGGCCGACAGCAGGTCCCAGCTCCAGTCCATCATCGCGCGCAGCGTCCGCTGCCGGGCCGGGGCCGTCCGCCTGCCCGCGGTGAGGACGCGGAAGCGGTCCTCCAGGCGCAGGGCCAGATCGTGCACGCCCAGCGCCCGCACCCGGGTGGCGGCGAGTTCGATGGCCAGCGGGAGCCCGTCCAGCGTGCGGCAGATCGCCGCGACGGCGCGCTGGTTGTCGGCGCGGAGCGCGAACCCCGGGGCGGACGCGGCCGCGCGGGCGACGAACAACCGCACTGCGCTGGATTCCGCCAGCCGGGCCGGATCCGCGTCCGCCGGGCCGGGCAGGTCCAGGGGTGGCACCGGCCAGAGCCGTTCCCCGGTGACGCCCAGCGGTTCGCGGCTGGTCGCCAGGACGACGAGGCCGGGGGAGGCGCGCACCAGCGCCTCGGCCACCCGCGCCACCGGTGCGATCAGGTGCTCGCAGTTGTCCAGCACGAGCAGCAACCGCTTGTGCCGCAACGCTTCCGCGAGCCGTCGCAGTGGCGGCGTGTGCCCGGCGGCGGGCGGGAGGACCAGCGCCGCGTCGTCCCGGATGCCCAGTGCCGAGGTGACGAGGTCCGCGATCGCGGCGTCCGGGTCCCGGTCGCCGGACCGCGCGAACCCGGCGAGTTCGACCAGCCACGTGCCGTCCGGGAACCGGTTCGCCGACTCGCGCGCCGCGGCCAGGGCGAGCTGCGTCTTGCCGACCCCGCCCGGTCCGGTCAGCGTGACCACCCGGTCCGCGGCCAGCAGGGCCGACACCGCGTCGATGGCCTCGGCCCTGCCGATCAGGTCGGTGACCGGTTCGGGGAGGTTGGTGACGGGCCGGCGCACGGGCCGCGCGGCCTCCAGCGCGGGGTCCCGCCGCAGGATGGCCTGGTGCAACCGGGCGAGCTCCGCGCCGGGTTCCAGCCCGAGCTCCTCGACGAGACGGGTCCGCAGCCGGTCGTAGGCCTCCAGCGCCTCCGCCTGCCTGCCGGCCTGGTAGAGCGCGCGCATCCGCAACCCGTGCAGTCGCTCGCGCAGCGGGTGCGCGGCGATGAGGTCGCCCAGCTCGCCCGCGACCAGGTCGTGCTCGCCGAGCGCGAGCCGCGCCTCGATCCGGTCTTCGAGCGCGGTCAGCCGCAGGTCGTGCAGCCGGGTGATCGCCGGGACGGCGAAGTGCGCGCCGGCGAAGTCGGCGAAGGCGTCCCCGCGCCACAACGACAACGCTTCGCCGAGCAGGGCAGCGCGGTCCGCGGGCGACTCCGCCGCCCGTGCCGCTGAGACCAGGTTCGTGAACCGGTTCGCGTCGACCGCGTCCGGCTCCACGTCGAGCAGGTAACCGGCGGGCCGGGACACCACGAGTTCCCTGGCGCCGGGCGCGGCCCGCTCCAGCGCGCTGCGCAGCTGCGAGACCTTGACCTGCAGGGCGGCCGCGGGATCGCGGGGCGGGTCCAGCTCCCACAGGTCCTCGATCAGCCGGTGCGCGGGGACCGGCTCGCCGGCGTGGATGAGCAGGTCGGCCAGCAGCGCCCGGACCTTGGCCCCCGGGACGACGACGGCCTCCCCCTCGGCGGTCCGCACCTCCAGCGGACCCAGCACCCCGAACCGCACGCCGCCAGCCTACGGGCGCGGCGACCGTAAGCGGACGAAAAGGTCACGGTAAGCGCGGCCCCGCAGAGTCGGGATCGAGAGCGATCACCCGACGAGGGAGCACCTGATGACTCACGACGCGAAGCCGGTCCGCGTGCTCGGCATCTCCGGCAGCCTGCGCGCCGCCTCCCACAGCACCACCCTGCTGCGCGGGCTGCGGACGCCGCCGGGCGCGGAACTGGACCTGTGGACGGGGCTGGCGGACGTGCAGCCGTTCAACGAGGACCACGAGGCGGAGCCGGGGCCGGGCGTGCTGGCCCTGCGCGAGGCGATCGCCGGCGCCGACGCCCTGTTGATCGCCACCCCGGAGTACAACAGCAGCCTGCCCGGGCAGTTGAAGAACGCGCTGGACTGGGCGTCCCGCCCGTATGGCGAGGGCGTGCTGGTGGGCAAGCCGGTGGCCGTGGCGGGCGTGAGCCCGAGCGACTACGGCGCCGAGTGGTCCCAGGCGGAGCTGCGGCAGGTGCTGTCCGCCATCGGGGCGCAGGTGGTGGAGCGCCGGCTGTGCGTGCCCCGCGCGGACAACGCGTTCGACCCGGACGGCGCGCTGCGCGACGCGGACCTGCGCGCCACGCTGGCCGCGCTGCTCGACGACCTCGCCGCCGCCGCGCGCGGGGCGCTGACCGGGGCGGGCCGGTCGTGACGACCTCGCCGGACCGCGCCGCGGCGGTGTCGCCGGCCCGGGCGGGCCGGGTGGGCGCGCCGTGGCTGGCGCTGCTGGCCGGGCCGCTGTCGCTGGGCATCGCGGGACCGGCCCTCGTCCTCGGGGAGGTCGCCGGTGATCTCGGCGTCGGGATCCCCGCGGCGACCTGGCTGGTGACGGCCTTCGGCTGGGGTGTCGCGGTGGGCACGCCGCTGATGGCCGGGCTCCTGGCCCGCCGGGGCGTCCGCGCCGTCCTCGCGGTGTGCGGGCTGCTCGTGGCCGCGGGCGCGCTGCTCGTGGTGGCCGGGCCGGCGCTGCCGCTGCTGGTCGTGGGGAGCGCGGCGCAGGCGCTGGGCTGCGCCGGGCTGACGGTGACGGCGATGAACCTCGCCGATTCGGCGCGGCGCATGGGGATCGTCACCGCCTCGCTCGCCGTGGTGGGCTCGGTCAGCCCGCTCGCCGGTCAGGTCGTCGCCGATCTGGCGTCCTGGCGCGCCACGCTCGCGCTGCCGGTGGTCAGCCTGCTCGCGGTGCCTGCCGCCGCGAGGCGCGCGTCGCCGCCGGAGCCGCCGGGCTCCCGGTTCGACGTGCCTGGCGCGGCGCTGGTGACCGCGCTGGTCACCGCCCTGGTGGCCGTCCCGCACTGGCCTGCGCCCGCCGCGGCCGCCGCCGTGGTCACCGTGCTGCTGCTGATCGTGCGCCTGCGGGCCCGGCCGGACGGTTTCCTGCCCGCGGCGCTGGCCCGCTCGCCCCGGTTCCTCGGCCTGTGCGGGGTGGGGCTGGCGCTCGCCGTGGTCAACTTCGGCATCCTGTACGCCGCACCCACGCTGCTGGCCCGGCACACCGGCTGGACGCCCGCGCAGATCGGCACCGTGATGGTGGCGCCCTACCTGCTCGGCGGCGCGTTGTCCTGGCTGGTGGTGGCGGCGTCCGGCCGGATGCGGCCCGGCGTGGTGACCGCGCTGCTGATCGGCGCGGCCACCGCGGCGACGGTGGTGATCTCCTTCGCCGGGGCGACGCCGGTGCTGCTGGCGGGCATGGCGGCCGGGTCGCTGGCGGCGGCCTCGGGGCAGGGGGTGTTCGCGGTGTACGCGGGCGCGGTCGCCGAGGAGCACCGGCCGACGGCGGTCGGTCTGCTCAACCTCTGCTACCTCCTCGGCGCCGCCTTCGGCCCGGCGATCACCGCGCTGATGTCCGCTTAGGACACACCTGTCGCCGAACCGACAACATCGATCGTCTTGACAAAGAAACTTGTCGGTGCCACGCTCGGCGGCATGATGGACGTCGCAGTGATAGACGAGCCCTCCGTGGCCGCCGCGGCGCTGGAACCGGTGCGGGCGCGGCTGCTGCACGAGCTCGCCGAACCCGGGTCCGCGTCGTCGCTCGCCGCGAAGGTCGGGCTCACCAGGCAGAAGGTGAACTACTACCTGCGCGACCTGGAGAAGCACGGCTTGGTCGGTCTGGTCGAGGAGCGCCGCAAGGGCAACATGACCGAGCGCGTGCTGCGCGCGACCGCCGAGGCGTACGTGATCTCGCCGTCGGCCACCGGGCCGGTGGCGCCGGACCCGGGCCGCGCGCCGGACCGGCTCTCCGCCCGCTGGCTGCTCGCCGTGGCCGCCCGCCTCGTGCAGGACGTCGGGGCGCTGATCGGCGCCGGGGCGAAGGCGGGCAAGCGGGTCGCGACCTTCGCGCTCGACGGCGAGGTCCGCTTCGCCAGCGCGGCGGACCGGGCCGCGTTCACCCAGGAGTTGTCCGACGCGGTCGCGGGACTGGTGGCCAAGTACCACGACGAAACCGCCGCCCGGGGGCGCAGGCACCGGCTCGTGCTGGCGATCCATCCCGCGATGACCCGTACCGAGGAGGCGAACGATGGGGCGTGAATTCGAACTGCCCAAGGAGATCGAACTGCCGGCGTCACCCGAGGAGGTGTGGCAGGCGATCGCCACCGGACCGGGCATGGCGGCCTGGTTCATGCCGATGGAGATCGACCCGGACAGCGCCCAGGTCGCCGAGTGGAGCCCGCCGCACCGGCTGTTCGTCCGCACCCCGGAGGCCCCGGACGGCAGCACGCAGGCCTTCCAGTACCTGATCGAGGGCAGGGACGGCGGCACCAGCGTGCTCCGGTTCGTCCACAGTGGCGTCCTCGGCGACGACTGGGACGGCGAGTACGAGGGCATGACCAGCAGTGGCTGGGACATGTACCTGTTCACACTCGGCGAGTACCTGCGGCACTTCCGCGGCCGCCCCGCCACCTACGCGGAGGCCGAGGCCCCCGCGCCCGGCGGCTGGGACCGGCTGCTGCGCGCGCTCGGCACGGCGCGGCTCGGCTCCCCGGTCAAGATCGACCTGCCCGGCGGTCCGTCGCTGGAGGGCGAGGTGGACTACGTGACCGCGAAGTTCGTCGGCCTGCGCACGCCCGACGCGCTGGTCCGCTTCCACGAGCGCTCCGCGGTCGGCCTGCCGATCGCGGTCAGCGACCACCACTACGGCGAAACCGGCGATCCGCAGGACCGCGCCGGCTCCTGGCAACGCTGGCTCGCCGCGACCGTCGGCGATGGGGCTCCACTCTGACGCCGCGCCGCACCCGCAGCGGTGACCGGCACCCGGTCTGACGCGCTCAGGCCGAGTGCCTGCCGTAGGGCACCGCGCGGAGCAGCGTCACCCGCACCGTCGCGCCGCTCGGCACCGTGTAGGTGCGGGTCTCGCCCTGGCGGGCGCCGGTCAGGGCGCGGCCCAGCGGCGAGCCGGGGGAGTACACCTCCAGGTCGTCGCCCGCGCCGTCGCGCACGCCGAGCAGGAAGGTCTCCGGCTCGGGGTCGTCGTCGAACCGGACCGTCAGCACCATGCCCGGTTCGGCGACGCCGTCGTCGGGCGGCGTCTGGCCGACCACGGCGCGGCGCAGCAGGTCCTCCAGCTCACGCGTGCGCGCCTTTCGCTGCCGCAGAGCCATTTCCCGGTCTTCCGGATCGTCGTCCTCCGGGCCGCGCAACGCGGACAGCTCCGCGCTCAGGCGCGCGTACGCCTCCTCGGTCAGCCACACGGTGTCCATCGCGTTACCTCCTTCGTTCGGCCGGGCGGCGGTGCGCCGCCGGAGCAGCGTGGCGTTGGCGTCGTCGGCGAAACCGGCCGCGACGCGCAGCAGGATGTCCCGTTCCACGCGCAGCAGCGCGTTCTCCGCGCGCAGGAACTCCAGGTCCTCGGTGGATCCCATGGCTCACCGCAGCGGGTCGAACGGCCGCAGGGACTCCGGCTGCTTGCCGGTGACGACCTGTTCGGCAAGCAGCTTCCCGGTGACCGGCCCCTGCGTGAGCCCCCACATGCCGTGCCCGCCCGCGACGAACACCCCTGGCTCGGCGGTGGCGCCGATGAGCGGGAGCCCGTCGCTGCTGACCGGCCGCGGGCCCACCCACGTGTCGCTGCGCTCGGCCCACCGCACGCCCTCGAAGAACGGCGCCGCGGACCGCACGATCGCCTCCACGCGCCGCTCGTCGGGCGGGTCGTCGGGGCCGCGGAACTCCATCGTCCCGGCCACGCGCATCGCGCCGCGGTAGGGCGTGCACGCGACGCGCACCGTGGGCAGGTACACCGGTTGCGCCAGCGGCGTCTCGGTGGGCACCGTGAAGGAGTAGCCGCGCCCGGCCCGCACCGGCACGCGCACGCCGAGTTTCCCGGCAAGGCGGCTGATCCACGCCCCCGTCGCGAGGACGGCGACGTTGGCCGAGAAGCTCACGTTGTCGCGGGACACGACCGTCACCGCGTGCCGGTGCGAGCGGACCGACCGCACGTCGAACCCGGCGCGGATGGTGCCGCCGCGGTGGCGCACCGAGTCCGCGAGCGCCCGCACGAACCGGCCCGGGTCGACGTAGCGCTGGCCGGGCAGGTCGATCCCGGCGCCCGCGTGGCCGGACAGTTGCGGCAGTCGCGCGCGGACCTGCGCCGCGGTCAGGCCGGTGTGGTCGGCGCGGGCCCCGGCCGCGGTGAAGCGCCGCAGCTCGGCCAGCAGTCCCGCGGCCGCGCCTGCGGATTCGAACACCGCGGTGATCGGGGCCTCGACGGTCTCCGCCGCCACGCCGCCGCGAACGAGGGTGTCGAAGGCGTCCAGGCAGTCGTCGTTCAGCGCCAGGTTGGCGGCCACCACCCGGCGCCACGCCGGCCAGGTGCAGTGCGCGGCGAACCGCAGCAGGAACGACCACAGCGCCGGGTCGGCGGACGGCGGCACGTGCAGCGGCGCGTCCCGCCGGACGAGCGAGGCGAACCCGGTGCGCCGCACCCCCGGTTCGTTGAGCGGGATCGCCAGCCCGGGCGAGAGCCAGCCCGCGTTGCCCCGGGACGCGCCGGCCGCGACGCCCGTGCGGTCCAGCACGGTCACCCGCACCCCGTGTTCCTGCAGGAACCACGCCGTCGACAGCCCGACGATCCCCGCGCCGACCACGACGGCGGAGCGTGGTCCCTGAGCGCTCTCGTCCACCGGCAACCTCCCTGACTTTCGCCTCCCCCCGAGCATCGCCCGCCCGCGGAAGCCACCGGGTGTCCGGATCGCACAAGTTGCCGGGTTGTGCTTGTAGGGTGGGCACATGGTCAAGCTCGACCGCCTGATCACGATCCTCGGCAGCTACGGCGCCCGCCTGTGCGGATCCGCCGACCGCGAAGCCGGGCTGCGCAGCGTCGCGCTGCACGACCCGGTGCGGCAGGAGTCCCCGGTCGGCGACATCTTCCTCGCCGTCGGCGTGCCGACGGTGGCCGAGGCGATCCGGCTCGCGCGGCAGGCCAGGGCGGTCGTGCTGGTCGTGCGGACCACCGAGGACCCGGCGCCGGACCTGCTGCGCAACGCGGACGGGATCGCCGTGCTCGTGGTCGAGCCGAGCGTGTCCTGGAGCCAGGTCGCCGGCGTGGTCTACGGGCTGGTGCTGGAGGGGCGGGAGACCGAGTCCGGCCGCGGCCCGGCCGACCTGTCCGCGCTGGCCGACACGATCGCCGCCGCGGTCGGCGGGCCGGTCACCATCGAGGACCAGCTGTCCAGGGTGATGGCCTACTCCAGCGAGCAACGCGAAGCCGACCCGGTGCGGCAGGACACGATCCTGGGCCGCCGCGTGCCGGACCGGGTGCGGGCCCTGTTCGAACGGCAGGGCGTGTTCACCCACCTCGCGCGGTCGGACGAGCCGTTGTTCGTGCCTGCCGCGCCCGAGCACGGCCTGCACGGCCGCTCGGTCGTCGCGGTACGCGCGGGCCGGGAGCTGCTGGGATCGTTGTGGGTGTCGTGCACCGCCCCGCTGGACGCGGCGCGCGCGAGCATCCTCGTCGACGGGGCGCGCACGGTGGCGCTGCACCTGCTGCGGTGGCGGGTCAGCGCGGACCTCGAACGGCAGGTGGAGTCCGAGCTGGTCATCCAGCTCCTCGAAGGCGACCCGGACGCGGACGCGGTCGTCCGGAAACTGGGCCTGCCCGCGTCCGGGCTGCGGGTCGTCGCGGTGCGGGCGCACACCGAGGCCGAACGCAACGCCGGGCTGCTGCTGGCGTTCGAGCGCGCCACCACCGGGTTCGGGTGGTCACGGGTCGGGCGCAGCACGTTGTTCGGCAACACCGTCTACACCGTGCTGCCCGCCGCCGATCCCGCGCCCGCGTTCCACTGGGTGCGGCAGCTGGTCGCCGGCCTGCCCGCGCACCTGCGGATCGTCGCGGGCGTGTCCGGGGAGTGCGAGGTCGCGGAGCTGCCGTCCGGGCGCCGGGAGTCCGACGAGTGCCTGACCCTGCACGACCGGCGCGGCAACGGGGAAGCCGTCTGCTACGACGAATCCTGGCACCAGGTGCTGCTGCAACGCCTGCGGTCGGCCGCGGCGACCGGTCGCATTCCCGCCCGCGGTCCGGTGGCGCGGCTGGCCGGGCACGAGGCGCCCGAGCTGCTGCCGACGTTGCGCGCCTGGCTGGAGGCGCAGGGCGACCTCGGCCGCGCCGCCGCGGTGCTGGGCGTCCACCAGAACACGGTCCGCAACCGTTTGCGCCGCGTCACGGCGGCGGTGCCGGGGCTGGACCTGGACGATCCGGCGCAGCGCCTGGCGATGCTGATCGCCATGGCCGTGCACGAGTAGTTCAGCAGCAGTGCTCGCCGCGCCAGGCTTCGCGGCCTTCCTTCACCGCGACCGCGGCGATCACCAGCGCCACCACCGGATCGGCCCACCACCAGCCGAGCAGCGAGTTGAGCAGCAGGCCCACCAGCAGCACGCCGGACAGGTACGTGCACAACAGGGTCTGCTTGGAGTCGGCGACGGCGCTGGCGGAGCCGAGCTCGCGGCCCGCGCGGCGCTGGGCGTAGGACAGGAACGGCATGACGACGAGCGACACCGCGGCCAGCGCGATCCCGACGGTCGAGTGCGCGGCCGGTTCCGCGCCGAGCAGGCTGCGCACCGACTCGACGGTGACGTAGGCGGCGAGCGCGAAGAACGACACCGCGATGACCTTCAGCGCCGTCCGCTCGCGGGCCTCCGGGTCGGCGCCGGAGAACTGCCAGGCCACGGCGGCGGCGGAGGCGACCTCGATCACCGAGTCCAGGCCGAAGCCGATCAGTGCCGTCGACGAGGCGACCGTGCCCGCGGAGATCGCGACCACGGCTTCGACGACGTTGTAGGTGATCGTGGCCGCGACGAGCAGCCGCACCCGGCGGGACAGCACAGCCCGCCGCCCGGTCGGCGCGGGGGCGCAGCAGTGGTCGGCGTGCTCGCTCATCCGGTGGCGCCCGCGGAGTTCAGGCAGGGCTCGCCGGGATCCACCGCCAGTACGACGTGCACCAGCTCGCCCAGCGCCTTCTTCAGGTGCGGGTCGGCCAGCTCGTAGCGCACCTGCCGCCCCTCGTAGGTGGCGACGACCAGGCCACAGCCGCGGAGGCAGGCCAGGTGGTTGGACACGTTGGAGCGGGACAGGTTCAGCTGGCCGGCCAGCCGGCCGGGGTAGTGGACGCCGTCCAGCAGGGCCACCAGGATGCGGCACCGCGTGGGGTCGGCGAGCGCCCGGCCCAGCCGGGCCAGCGCCGCGCCGCGGGTCTCACAGGTCAGCATGGGGACAACAGTACAGCGATCGCTGACCTATTGGAAGCGCCGGGTCATCGAGACCACTTAGGACCGTCTACAAAGGTCTCGGCCGGGGCGGCCCCGCGATGCGGCGTTGACCAAAGTCCCGTCAGGTACCGGGTCCAACGGCCGTGGTCGCCGAGCCGGGAGCGGATCAGGCTGGTGGGGTGACGCAGGAACCGGAACCGCACCCCAGCCCGGCCGACCACGACCTGGAGGTCGTCGAGGCGATCCTGGAGGTCGTCGCCCGCCACGGGGCCGGGCCGTACCCCGTCGACGACCTGGCGAGCCTCACCGGTCTGGACGCCGACGAGGTGTGGCGGGTGATGGAGCAGCTCGTCGAGGCGGGCCTGGCCACCCGGCACGGCCCGGCCGCGTGACGGGCGTGACGTTGCCGGCACGCGGGCGGTGTGTGCGAGGCTGCGGGTAGCCAACGCACCAGCACCGAAGGAACCGAGCGTGACCGACCAAGCCACCACCACTTTCGCCGACGTCAGCCGCGTCGAGGAGGTCGCCCCGGGGCGCTTCACCGCCGCCGCCCACCCCGAGTGGACCATCGGCGGCAAGCCCAACGGCGGCTACCTCCTGGCGATGCTCGGTCGCGCGGCGACCTACTCGGGGGCGCACCGCGACGTGCTCGCGGCCAGTGCGCACTACCTGCGTGCGCCGGAGCCGGGTCCGGTGGAGCTGGGTGTGGAGGTGCTGCGGACCGGCCGTTCGGCGAGCCAGGTGCGGGCCCGCCTGACCCAGGGTGGCACGCCGTGTGTGGAGGCGATGTTCACGCTCGGTGCGCTGGACGCGGAGTCGAAGCCGTACTGGAGCGAGGGCATGCCGGAGCCGGAGGGGCGCGAGTACGCCGACTGCGTGCCGGTCACCGGCCCGGCCGGGGGTGGTCCGGGTCCGGTCATCATGGACCAGGTCGACCTGCGCATCCAGCCCGAGGACCTCGGCTTCGGCCGGGGCGCCCCTAGCGGGGCCGGGGTGCTGCGTGGCTGGCTGGGCCTGCCCGGCGGCGCGGACTTCGATCCGCTGTCCCTGCTCTACGCCGTGGACGCCTTCCCGCCCGCGACGCTGGACATCGCGCTCACCGGTTGGGTGCCGACGCTGGAGCTGACTGCCTACGTGCGTGCGCTGCCCGCCCCCGGGCCGGTGCGGGTGCTGCACAAGGCGCAGCTGATCGAGGGCAACCGCGTCGACGAGGTGTGCCTGGTGTGGGACAGCCGCGGCCGCCTGGTCGCCCAGGCCACCCAGCTGGCCGGCATCCGCCTCGACCCGCCCGCCTGAGGCGCCCTCTTCAGCCGATGCGCACTGCTCAGCCGGCGAACGAGCGGCTGAACCGTTGTCCGGACTCGACCAGTTCACGCGCCCGTCCCAGCGAGCGTTCCTGGTAGCTGCGCAGGGCGGCCGGGATCGCGTCGGCGCGGGCTTCGGCCACGGCCTTGGCGACCTCGTCGGCGAGCACTTCGGCGTCGGTGAGCGCGACCCCGAACCCGCGGCCGGTCATCGGGGTGGACACGTGCGCGGCGTCGCCGACCAGCGCGATCCGGCCGCGCACGAGCCGGTCCGGGACGTACTCGGCGACCGGGGTGCCGGTGACCCCGCCGCGGCGCAGGCAGGCGCGCACCGCTTCCCGCCACGCCGCCGGCCACTGCGCGGCCTCGGCGTCGAGTTCGGCGATCAGGCTCGCCGGCAGGTCCGCCGGCCGTAGCGAGTGCTGGACCACGTCGCCGTCGACGCACCCGGTGGCACGCAGCAGGTCGTTGCGGCGCGGGTCGAACCAGGCCCAGCCCAGGCGACGGCGGCCGGGCGGCGCGGACTCGGCCAGCGGGTAGCCGAGGAGGCAGTCGGTGCCTGCGTCGAAGATGTCCATGCCGGGCGGCCAGGCTTCCAGGTCGAGTTCCGTTTCCTCGGCGATGCCGAGCCAGATGACGTACCCGGCGAAGGTCGCGTCGGGGCGCTCGGGGGCGACGGCGCGGCGGACCACGCTGCGGTGCCCATCGGCGCCCACCACGAGATCGCCGCGGTGGATCGCGCCGTCCGCGGTGCGCGCCCACGCCGAGGTCGCGTCCTGGCCGGCCTCGACGACGCGGGCGCCGTGGACGAGGTCGATGTGCGGGTCCGCCTCGGCGGCGCGGCGCAGCAGGTCGTGCGCCTGTGCCCAGCTCTGCAGGTGGAGGCGCGAGCCGTCCAGGGCGGCGGCGGTGGCCTCGGGGCCGGCGAGGCCGTCCGGGCCGAGGAGCCGGTGCAGGTTGCTCTCGGCGCCGCCCAGGGCCGCGCCGCTGCGGGGCTGCGGGCCGGAGCGTTCGAGGACCGTCACCGTGATGCCGAACTTGGCCAGGCCCAGGGCGGCCATCAGGCCGGCGAGCGACCCCCCGACGACGACGGCCGCTGCGTGATCAGTGGTGCGCATGCCCCCAGTCAACGTCGGCGGCCCGCGCCGTGGCAGGACCGTTCTTGCCTGGGACCGGGACTACCAGGCGGTCACGGGCGACGCCCGCGACGGGCGGCGAGCCGCTCGCCCAGTGCCGCTGCGATCTCGCCCGCCGCGGCGAGTTGGTCGGGGCTCAGCGCGTCGACGAAGAGTTCGCGCACCGCGGTCAGGTGGGGGACCGTGGCGGCGCGGAAGGCGGCCGCGCCCTCGGCGGTGAGGACGACCTCGGCTCCCCGGCTGTCGGTGGCGCAGTGCTCCCGCCGGATCAGGCCGCGCCGTTCCATGCGGCCGAGGTGGTGCGACAGCCGGCTGCGTTCCCAGCCGACGCCGTCGGCCAGCTGCGAGGACCGCAGCCGCTGCCCGTCCGCCTCGGTCAGGGCGAGCAGGACCGTGTAGTCGCCGGAGGACAGGCCCGCCTCGCTCTGCAGCCGCGAGCCGAGCTCGCCGCGCAGCGCCTCCGCGGTCTCGATGAACCCGCGCCACACCCGCAACTCGCCGGTGGTGGGCAGGACCCGGTGCCGTCGTGCTGGACTCATTCCGACCTCCTGATTGACATGTCAATCATACCGGCGTATGACGGGTGATGACAGATTGACGTGTCAATTACTTGGCGCTCACGGAGGAGCCTTCTGATGTCTGATCTGGTGTTCGGGCTCGACACGTTCGGCGACGTGCCCGAGGACGACGACGGCCGTCCGCTGTCGCATGCCCAGGCGATCCGGCAGGTCGTGGACGAGGCCGTGCTGGCCGACGAGATCGGCGTGGACGTGATCGCGCTCGGCGAGCACCACCGCTCCGAGTACTCGATCTCCTCGCCGGAGACGGTGCTGGCCGGCATCGCCACCCGCACGTCGCGGATCCACCTGTCCTCCGGTGTGACCGTGCTCAGTTCCGACGACCCGGTGCGCGTGTTCCAGCGCTTCGCCACGGTCGACGCGCTGTCGAACGGGCGCGCCGAGGTGATCCTCGGCCGGGGTTCGTTCACCGAGTCGTTCCCGCTGTTCGGTTACGACCTGGCCGACTACGACAAGCTGTTCGAGGAGAAGATCGAGCTGTTCGCGCGGCTGCTGGACGAGAAGCCGGTGACCTGGAGCGGCACGCTCCGCCCGGCGCTGGAGGACGCCGACGTCTACCCGAAGACGGAGTCGGGGCGCCTGACGACGTGGGTCGGGGTGGGCGGCTCGCCGCAGTCGGTGGTCCGCACCGCGCACTACGGCCTGCCGCTGATGCTCGCGATCATCGGCGGCCCGCCGAAGCGGTTCGCGCCGTACCTGGACCTGTACCGCAGGGCGGCGGGGGAGTTCGGCACGACCGCCCACCCCGTCGGCATGCACTCGCCGGGGTTCGTCGCCGACACCGACGAGCAGGCTCGCGAGGTGTTCTGGCCGCGGTACCGGGTGATCCGCGACCGGATCGGGCGCCAGCGCGGCTGGCCGCCGATCCGCCGCGAGGAGTACGACGCCGAAATCGAGCACGGCTCGCTCTACATCGGATCGCCGGAGACGGTCGCCCGCAAGATCGCCCGCGCGGTGACGGACCTGGGCGTGGGCCGGTTCGACATGATCTACAGCAGCGGTTCGCAGCCGGCGAGCGCGCGCCTGCGGGCGGTGGAGCTGTACGGCACCAAGGTGATCCCGATGGTTCGCGACATCCTGTCGGAGGCGGAATGACCACCATCGGCATCCTCGGCGCAGGCAAGGTGGGCACGGTGCTGGCGCGGCTCGCGCTCGCGGCCGGGTACCGCGTGCTCATCGCCGGTTCGGGCGCTCCGGAGAAGATCGCGCTGACCGTCGACGTCCTCACGCCGGGCGCGATCGCGACCACTGCAGCGGAGGCGGCTGCCGAGGCCGATGTCGTGATCTTGGCTCTGCCGCTGGGCAAGTACCGCGAGATTCCCGCCGAGGCGCTGGCGGGCAAGCTGGTCGTGGATGCCATGAACTACTGGTGGGAGGTCGACGGCATCCGCGACGACCTCGACGACCCGCGCACCTCGTCGAGCGAGACAGTGCAGTCCTTTGTGGCCGGTGCTCGCGTCGTGAAGGCCTTCAACCACATGGGTTACCACGACCTGGAGGACGGCGCCCGCCCCACCGGAACCGCGGACCGCAAGGCGATCGCCATTGCCGGCGACGACCCGGCGGATGTCGCGGCGGTCGCGGAACTGGTCGACGCACTCGGCTTCGACCCGGTCACCGCCGGGCCGCTCGCCGAGGGTGTGCGCCTCGAACCGGGCTCGGAAGCCTTCGGAGCCAACGTCACCGCCACCGAACTCCGCGCGATCCTCGACCATTTCCCGGACTCCGAACGGGGACGGCAGGTCGCGAAGGCGCGCGGGCTCGACGGGTGACCCCGGTTGGGCCCTACGTGCGAAACTGGCGAGGTGTCAGACTTCGCGGAGCTACGGGAAACGCACCGGCGTAAAGTCCGGGCGGCCGGTCTGGGCGAGTTCGCCGATGAGCTCGTAGTGGCTTCCTTGCCGAGTGTCCGGCTGCTGCCCGCCCGAGGTCCGCACCGCACCCGGCTCGGCGGCGATCCCGAACTGCCTCCCGCGACGCCGTGGCCGCGTGCCGGCCACACGCCACTCAGCTTCGTCGCCCAGCTGGACCTGTCCGAGATGGCCCCGTACGACGCGGAAGGCATCCTGCCGGCCGACGGCTTGCTGTCCTTCTTCTACGACGCGATCCATCAGCCCTGGGGTTTCGACCCGGCGCACCGGGACTCGGCGACGGTCCTGTTCACACCCGGCGACGCCGAGGTGGAGACCCGGCAGGCGCCGTCGGACCTGCCCGCGAACGGGCGGTTTTCGCCGGTTCCACTGCGGCCACAGGCGGACTGGACGTTCGTGCCCTGGGAGTCCGCCATCGCCGATTCGCTGGGGATGACCAGGCGCACGTTCATCGACGAGAAGCCGGTCATCCGCCGCTCGTTCTACTGGGTCAGGCACGAGGACCTGCTCGCGCGGGCGTGGGACCGGAGCTGGCTCGTGCTGCAGTGCGCGTAGGCCGGGCTCAGCCGCGGGTCAGCTCGATGACCGTGACCTCCGGGCGCGCCCCGATGCGCATCGGCGGGCCCCAATAGCCCGCGCCGGCCGTTACGTAGAGCTGCGTGTCGCCGTGGCGGGAGAGGCCTTCGACCGCCGGCTGGTCCAGCCGGATGGCGTAGTCGAAGGGCCAGAGCTGCCCGCCGTGGGTGTGGCCGGACAGTTGCAGGTCCACGCCGGCCGCGCGGGCCTGTTCGACCTGCACCGGCTGGTGGGCCAGCAGCACGAGCGGGACGTTGTCGTCCCGGCCGTCGAGCGCGGCGTCGAGGTTCGCGCCGTGGCCGGGCAGTCCGGAGCGCGCGGCGGTGCGGTCGTCGATGCCGGCCAGGTCGAAGGTCACGCCCCCGCGGCCGAGCGGGACACGTTCGTTGCGCAGCACGTCCACCCCGAGGGTCGGCAGGTGCCGCAGCCAGGCCTCGGTGTCGACGAAGTACTCGTGGTTGCCCGTGACGAAGTAGACGCCCTGCCCGCTGACCAGGTCGGCCAGCGGGGCGACGTCCTCGCGCAGCTCGTGCAGCTCGCCGTCGACCAGGTCGCCCACGATGGCCACGGCGTCCGGCCGCTGGGCGTTGACCGTCTCGACCAGGCGCTCGAACCGGCCGCCGCCGTAGGTGGTGGACAGGTGCCCGTCGGAGAAGGTGACGATGCGGTAGCCCTCCAGCGCGGGGTCGAGGCCGGCGATCGCGATGGGCACCCGGCGCACCACGGGCGCGGAGTTGGCCAGCACGGCCCCGGTGCCCGCGGTGCCGACCGCGACAGCCCCGGCGGTGAGCGCCAGCGAGCGGGCCAGGAACAGCCGCCGCGACGGGTCCGGCGGCGCCTCCACGGCACCGGGGCCGGACGCGGCGGGCATCGCGCGCCGCCGCCGGTTCAGCAGCCAGCGCACCGGTTCGAGCACCAGCAACGCCAGGAACGCGTAGAGCGCCAGGCCGAGCCAGCTGTAGGCGACCCAGTCCAGCGGAACCTGCGCGGACCAGGGCAGCACGCGGCGCCCGATCACGGCGGCCGCGGGCAGCACGGCGAGGACGACGGTGAGCACGGTCAGCCGCCGCCGCGCCCGCCCGGCGACGGTGGTGGCGCGGACCAGCCGGAACCACAGGTAGCCGTGCAGCACGAGCATCGCGGCGAGGACGACGAGGCCGAAGAGGATGGCGGTCAGGACGTGCTCCAGGCGGCTGGGACGGACACGAACGGGTCAACCGTATCGGCGTGGTCCGCGCCGGTGCGCCAGGGGAGCAGCCCTCCGGGACCGCGTGCCCGGCCGCGGCGGGCCATCAAGGGTGCGGCTTTACGCCGACTCAAGCGCCGCGGCCTCGGGTGGTGACGACGCCGAGCACGATCATTGCGACGCCGAGGACCAGGTGCAGCCAGTTGTCCGCGTTGTTGACCGGGACGAAGTTGGCCGCGCTCGCCTCTTCCACGACCAGCCCGTACAGCCACAGGACCAGGTAGATCGCGCCGCCGCCGACCAGGTAGGCGCGGGCGGCACCGGCGCTGCGCGACATCGCCAGGCCGGCGACCCCGAACAGCAGGTGCACGGCGTTGTGCAGGACCGACACCGAGAACACGCCGAGCAGCATCGCCCTGGAGTGGTGCCCGGCGAAGGTCAGGTCGTCGTAGCCGGTGGTGATGCCTGGGACGAAGCCGAGCACTCCGACCAGGAGGAACACCGCCCCCACGGCTCCCGCCGCGACGCGCACGGGGCTGGTCTTGGACGCAGTGGTGGATCGGGACATGGTGCTCACCTCGTCTGGCTGGATCGGATCGGTCGCCAGCCATTCGTCGCGCCCCGTGGTCCGGATGGGTGCCGGGGCGCGGCGCGTCAGTAGATGTTCGTGTCCGTGAACGAGCTCTCGTGGCTGTTGATCTGCGCCCGCAGCGCGATCTGGTCGAACACGCGGATCTCGCGGGTGATGCGCCCGCCCTGAACCAGGAACTGCGACACCCCGAGCAGGTCCACCGGCTGGCCGGTGAGCGGCCCGAACTCCGGCACGCCCCGGTAGGACCCTTGCATCACCCACAGCACGGCGATGCGCAGCCCGGCGTAGCGCTCCGCGTAGTTGGTCTGGATGTCGCGCACCTCGAACCGCGCGTCGGGGAACGGCGCGATCTGGGTGAGCAGCTCCCGCTGGTACCCGTCGGGGCGCAGGACCGTCCGGTCGCCGATCGTGTGCAGGAACAGGTCGCGCGGCATGAAATCGGTGACCTTGTGCAGCCGCCGCGCGTTCCACACCTCCTCGATGAACTCCAGCACCATCTCGCACTCGGGCCGGTGGTCGTCCGGGCGCGGGCCGCTGTCGCCCGCGGTCAGGACGTCCGCCGGCGCCGGCTTGGTCATCGAGCCCTCGTACCCGCGGAACCGCAAGCCGCGCGCGACCTCGGCCGGGTCCAGCCCGAGCTGCAGGCAGTCGGCGAGATCGTCCCGCACTACCCATTCCTCGACCATCCGCCCGCGCCGGTAGAGGCAGTTGGCGATGGTGCGCTTGCGGATCGGCACCTCGACGCCGTTCACGATGTGCGTGTCCGCGGAGAAGACGAGGTGCGAGCTGAGGAACGCGTCGTCGCCGCGGGCCTCCCACACCACGTCCTCGGCCTGGCCCACGTGCTGCGGCACCTGCGCGATCCGCATCAGGCTGCCTTCGATCACGCCGTCCCTGCCGACGACCGTGCCGAGGCCACCGTGGACGATCGAGTCCGGCTCGTAGTTGTCGGTGATGTAGGAGATGTCGCGCTGGACCCAGATCCGGTCGGTCACCTCGCGGATGAAGTCGTCCGGGTCCTCGTAGGGCTGGTAGGCGACCGGATCGAGGGGCATGGCGTCGTCCTTTCCGTGGCTGGGCCGGGGCACGCCGACTGTATCCGTATGCATGATCGTCGGCAAGAGCGAACAAGCGGCTGTGATCTGCGTCTTGACCGCTTCGCTTCGCCCACCTATGTTGCAGTCCATACGTATGCAAACGGCTCAGCCGTTGTGGCACAATGGAGGTGTCATGTCCACCGTCGCGCCGACCACAGCCGCGTCCACGGACGCGCCCGGACGTCGGAAGACGATCCGGCGCACGATCATCGCCGGCAGCATCGGCAACTTCGTCGAACAGTTCGACTACGGGTTGTACGGCTACATGGCACCCGTCCTCGCCTCGTCGTTCTTCCCGGCGAGCGACCACACCGCGAGCGTGCTCAGTGCGTACGCGGTGATCGCGATCGCCTGCCTGGTCCGCCCGCTCGGCGGGACCCTGCTCGGCAGGTGGGGCGACCGGTTCGGGCGCAAGAAGGTCCTGCTGTGGACCGTGGTGTTCATGGGCATCTCCACGGCCGCGATCGGCGTGCTGCCAACCTACGGCCAGATCGGGCTGGCCGCGCCGCTGATCCTGTTGCTGCTGCGCGTGGTGCAGGGCATGGTGGCCGGCGGCGAGTACGTCGGCGCCGTCGCGTTCGTGGTCGAGTGGGCCGAGCCGCGCCGTCGCGGGTTCTACACCTCGTTCGCCTCCAACAGCTGCTTCCTGGGCATCCTCGCCGGAGCCGGGGTGGCCGCGCTGATGAGCGCGGTGTTCACGGACGAGGCGCTGCACAGCTGGGGCTGGCGGATCCCGTTCCTGGCGGTGCTGCCGCTGTGCCTGATCGGGGTCTGGCTGCGCAGCCGGATCGAGGAGACGCCGGAGTTCGTCGCCGCGACCGAGCACGGCACCAACGTCGTCGCGGCGCCGTTCCGCGAGGCCCTGCGCTCCCAGTGGCGGCCGATCCTGGTGTTCTGCGGCGCTTCGATCATGCTGGCGATCCTGTCCTACACCTGGGTCACCTTCTACCCGGAGTACCTGTCCGACACGCTCGGGCTGTCCAAGTCGGCCGCGTGGCTGTCCAACATGATCTCGGTCGCCGTGCTGATCCCGCTGCTGCCCGTCGCCGGCGCGATCTCCGACCGGATCGGGCGTAAGCCGATGCTGATCACCGGCGCGGTGGCGTGCATCGTGCTGGTGCCGCTGGCGTTCTGGGTGGGCCAGCACGGCACGTTCGGCGCCGCGGTGGTGAGCCAGCTGATCTACATCATCCCGGAGTTCTTCCTGACCGGCATCGTCACGGTGTGCGCGGCGGAGCTGTTCGCGACCCGCACCCGGTTCAGCGCCAGCTCGATCGCCTACAACAGCTCGTTCTCGATCTTCATGGGCATCACGCCGTTCGTCGCGACGCTGCTGGTGTCGACGTTCGGCACGATCTACGCCGTGTGGGTCTACCTCGCGGTGGCCGCGGTGCTGGCGCTGGTGGTGATCACCTTCTTCATGACGGAGACCTACCGCAGCGAGCTCGCCGCGGACAAGTTCGCCCGCTGAGTCCACTCAGGACACCGGCGGCTCCTCCCGTGCCGGGAGGGGCCGCCGGTGTTCGAGCATGTCGTTGCGCATCAGCAGGTCCACCGCGAGTCGGGCGAGTTCTTCGGTGGCGGGGGAGAGCCTGCTGTGCTCCCGCCGGACGAGGGCGAACGTGTTGTGCAGCGGCGGGTCGAAGGTCGTGGTGTGCAGGCGCAGGCCCTCGGTGCGCACGAGCCGTTCGGCCACCGCGCGGGACAGGAACGTGTCGCCGAGCCCGCGGGCGACCAGGTGCAGTGCCGCCTGGGCCTGCTCGACCTCGATGAACGGCTCGATCCGCACCCCGGCGACCTGGGCCCGCTCGGTCAGCTGCAGCCGGTCCGGGTCGGCCTGCCCCACGTGCGCGTCGTAGAGGACGAGGCGCCGCCGCGCCATCGTCTCGATGTCCACCGGTGCCGCGACGTGGTCGGGATCCGCCGACACGTAGAGCACCTCGTCGCGGGCGAGCGGCGTGATCTCCAGCCCGGCCGGGGTGACCGGCAGGACGACGATGCCCGCCTCCAGGTCCCCGGCCGCGACCGCCTCGGCGACGAGCGCGGCGTTGACCCCGACCAGCCGGACCCGCACGTCCGGGTGCGCGGCGGCGAACCGCTCGCCGAGCTCGGCCAGCAGGTAGAAGTCGGCATTGCGGAACAGGCCGAACGAGGCCACGCCGCCGGTCAGCCCGCGCACCGCCTTCACCGTGTCCTCGGCGTTGCGCGCCGCGCTCACCGTCTGTTGCGCGTGCGGCAGCAGTTGCGCGCCCGCGGGTGTGAGCGTCAGCCGACGCCCGCCGCGGTGGAAGAGCTGCAGCCCGCACTCCTCCTCCAGCCTGCGCACCAATTCCGAGATCGCCGCCTGGGTGTAGCCGAGCGCGGCGCCTGCCGCCGTGAACGAGCCGAGTTCGGCCGCCGCGACGAGTGCGCGCAGCTGCGTCAGAGTCACAAGGAAATCCTATAGGTGTCCCAACGGAAGACAAGGTGGTCCTGTGTCCGGTGTGGAGCTAGCTTTCCGGGCATGTACTTCACCGAAGCCACCCAGCGCCGCTTCGCCGGCCGGTTCACCGTCGTCAAGGAGCCCGCGGCCGGGGGCGCCCCGGCTCAGCGCGACGCGGGCGTCATCGACACCGTGACCCGCATGCTCGACCGGATCCGCGCCGAGGGACTCGACGCCGTCACCCGCTACGCCGCCGAACTCGACGGCTACGACGGCAGGCCGCTGGAGATCTCCCGCGAGGAGATGCGCCGCAGCGGCGACGCGCTGCCCGGCGACCTGCGCGCGGCCATCGAACTCGGCGCCGCCCGCACCGCGGCGTTCGCCAAGGCGTCCCGGGACGCGCTGAAGGATCTGGAGGTCGAGCTCGAACCGGGCCTGGTCGCCGGGTACCGCTACGTTCCGGTGCAGCGCGTCGGCGCCTACCTCCCGGCGGGCCGGTTCCCGCTGACCGCGAGCGCGTTCATGACCGTCAACGTCGCCAAGGCCGCCGGGGTCCCGTCGGTCGTCGCGTGCACCCCGCCGCAGCCGGACGGCGGCCCCAACCCCGCCGTGCTCTACGCCGCGTACGTGTCCGGTGTGGACCGGGTCTTCCTGCTGGGCGGGGTGCAGGCGCTCGCCTCGATGGCCTACGGCCTGGTCGGGGACGCGCCGGCAGACATGCTCGTCGGCGCGGGCAACGCGTTCGTGGCCGAGGCGAAGCGCCAGCTGTTCGGCACGGTCGCGATCGACCTGCTCGCCGGACCGTCCGAAGTGGCCGTGATCGCCGACGAGACCGCGGATCCCGAGCTCGTCGCCGCCGACCTGCTCGGCCAGGCCGAGCACGGCCCGGACTCGCCCGCGGCGCTGATCACGACGAACGCCGACCTGGCCGCCCAGGTGTCCGCCGAGATCGACCGCCAGCTCGCGACGCTGGCCACCGCGCCGATCGCGGGCCCGGCCTGGCGCGACCACGGTTCGATCACCGTGGCCGCCGACCGGGAGACCGCGGCGGCGCTGATGGACGACCTCGCGCCGGAGCACCTGGAGATCCAGACCGCCGACGACGGCTGGTACCACGAGCACCTGACCGCCTACGGCTCGCTGTTCCTCGGGCCGTGGAGCACCGTCGCCTACTCCGACAAGGGCATGGCCGGGACCAACCACGTGCTGCCCACCGCGGGCGGCGCCCGGCACGGCGCCGGGTTGTCGGTGTCCCGGTTCCTCCGCCCGCTGACCTACCAGCGGGTCGCCCGCGAGGCCACGCCCGCGCTCGCCGGCGCCGTCGAGGTGATCTCCGCTTCGGAGGGCATGGCGGCCCACCGCGCCACCGCCACCCTGCGCACGCAGCGGCTGGCATTGCAGGAGGCCTGATGGGACGGCCGCTCACCCTCGCGCT
Source organism: Amycolatopsis sp. NPDC006125 (assembly GCF_040614195.1). Taxonomy (NCBI): domain Bacteria; kingdom Bacillati; phylum Actinomycetota; class Actinomycetes; order Pseudonocardiales; family Pseudonocardiaceae; genus Amycolatopsis; species Amycolatopsis sp. NPDC006125. The sequence goes on along the minus strand of NZ_JBEXTZ010000048.1, from coordinate 39,369 downwards.
CGCCCAGGTGCCGGGTCGCACCGATCTCGACGGGCTCGCCGCGCACGCCACGGCCACGATGCGGCGGTTCCCGGGCACCCGGCTGCTGGCCTACCCGGAACTGCACCTCACGGGCGAGTCCGAATTGGACACAGTGGACAGCGTGGAACCACTGACCGGGCCACGGCACCGGTGCTTCGCCGAGCTGGCCGGGGACCTCGGCGTGTGGCTGTGCCCGGGCAGCGTCGCCGAGCTCGGGGACGACGGGCACGTCTACGACACGGCGGTGGTGTATTCGCCGGAGGGTGAGCTGGCCGCCGCCTACCGCAAGGTGTTCCCGTGGCGCCCGCACGAGCCGTTCCGGCCGGGCCGGGAGTTCGTCGTGTTCGCCATCCCGGGCGTCGGTCGCGTCGGGCTGTCCGTCTGCTACGACGCCTGGTTCCCCGAGGTCACCCGGCACCTGGCGTGGCTGGGCGCGGAGCTGGTGCTCAACGTGGTGCGCACCGACACCGCCGACCGCGCCCAGGAGATCGTGCTCGCCCGCGCCAACGCGATCGTCAACCAGGTGTTCGTCGCGAGCGTCAACGCGGCCGGCCCGACCGGTCTCGGGCACTCGGTGCTGGCCGGGCCGGAGGGGCAGGTGCTCGCCGAGTTGCCCGGCGCGGCCGCCGGGGTGCTCACCGCCGTGGTCGACCTGGACGCGGTGACCGCCGTGCGGCGGCACGGCAGCTTCGGCGTCACCCGCGTGTGGGACCAGCTGCGGGAGGGCGACGAGCCGATCCCGATGCCGCTCTACGGCGGCGCGCTCACGCCGGCGGCCTGGGCCGCGGCGGAACAGCGGCGGACCGCGGAGGCGTGAGGGTCACCGCGCCGCGTGCGTCCCCCGCGGCACCAGCTCCGGGGCGAACGTCACGCGGCGCGGCGCCTCCTCCGCGCTGCCGGAGATGCGTTCGACCAGCAGGTCCGCGGCCGCCTGGGCCATCCCGTCGAGGTCGTGGCGGACCGTGGTGAGGTCGAACGTCTCCCAGGACGCCATCGGCAGGTCGTCGAACCCGATGACGGTCAGGTCGCCGGGCACGTCGATCCCCAGGCGGCGCGCGGCGTTCATCGCGCCGATCGCGATCACGTCGTTGCCGCAGAAGACCGCGCTGGGACGGGAGTCCCCGGCCATCAGGTCGAGCAGGCCCTGGTAGCCGGTGCCGTAGTCGAACGGCCCGCGCCGCACGCGGTGCCGCGGCAGGCCGACCCCGGCCTCCGACAGACCCACCCGGAACCCCAGTTCGCGGTCCCGCCCGGTGGTGGTCTCCGCGGGCCCGCCGATCAGGGCGACGTCGGTGTGGCCGAGCCGCACGATCTCCTCGGCGACGAGCCGCCCGCCCGCCTCGTTGTCCACCACCGCGGCGTCGGCCTTGTCGTTGCCGGTCTCCCGGTTGAGGAACACGAACGGCAGCCCGCGCCGGGTCAGCTCGGCGGGCAGGGCGGAGCCGATGACCGCCGTGGTGAGCACGACGCCGTCGATGGAGCGGTCCAGCAGCCGCTCGGTCTCCAGCGCGGTTTCGCTGCGCTCGGTGAACAGCATCATCCGGTAGCCGTGCCGTTCGAGCGTGTCGTGCAGCGGGCCGATCAGGTGCGGGTAGAAGGGGTTGGTCAGGTCGGTGACCACCACGCCGATGCGGCGGGTCGAGCGCGTGGACAGGCTCCGGCCCGCCTCGCTTGGCACGTACCCGAGCGCTTCGGCCGCTTCGCGCACCCGTTCTCGGGTGGCCGCGGAGACCCGGTGGTCGCCGCGCAGCGCCCGCGAGACCGTCGGCTGGGAGACCCCGGCGAGCCGGGCCACGTCATGGCTCGTGATCGACATCGGCGCCCTCCCCGGTCCGGCCCTGTGCATACGCATCCTAGCCGAATCGACCCCTTGACAGGCAACCGTGGGGATGATGGCATGCATACGTATTAACAACGACGTTGCGGAGGGTGTCATGGTCAACGGCGAGGGGCGGGTCACGGCGGAGGAGCTGCGGCGCCGGACGATCCGGCGGGCCGATTTCGTGTCCTGCAACCAGGCGTTCATCGACTGCCGGACCCCGGGTTCGGACCGCAAGGAGAACTACTCGATGATCGGCCCGGGGGTGACGCAGAACCCGAACCAGGTGGTGAACCTGCGCGAGCCGCACGGGTTCAACATCGGTGCCGCGGCGATGCCGCACGGCATCACCAACAACCTGCACCTGCACTTCACGGCCGAGGTGTTCCTGTGCTTCCGCGGCGAGTTCCTGCTCCGCTGGGGCGCCGACGGCGACGAGGGCGAACTGGTGCTCCGCGAGGGCGACATCGCCTCGATCCCGACGTGGATCTTCCGCGGGTTCACCAACATCGGCCCCGACGACGGCTGGCTGTTCACCGTGCTCGGCCACGACGACACCGGCGGCATCATCTGGGGCCCGTCGGTGCTGCGCGAGGCCGAGGGCCACGGCCTGTACCTGACCGCGGACAACCGGCTCGTCGACACCGTCGCCGGCGACGAGGTGCCCGACCCGGCCGAGCTGGTCCGGCCGATGGCCGCCGAGGACATCGACGCACTGCCCTCCTACGACGCCGGCCGGATGCGCCGGCGGGTGGCCACCGCCGGCGACCTGCGGTGGTCCTCGCGGGCTCTGCTGGGCAGCGTCCTGCCCGGCGGGCGCGCCGAACTGGCCGCGGTGATCGGGTTCGGCATGACCGAGGACCGCGACCAGGAACCACGCGTCTACCAGCCGCACGGGCACAACGTGGCATGGCTGCGGGCGGAGCCGGGCGAGGGCGTGCTGCTGCACCGCCACGACGAGACGCAGGTCCTGATGGTGAAGGACGGCGAGTGGGAGGTGACGCTCAACCGGCACGACGAGGTGAGCGTGCGGCTGGGCCCGTGGGACATGCTGTCCGTGCCGCGCGGGGCGTGGCGCAGCATCCGCAACGTGTCCGACTCGACGGCCAGCCTGCTCGTCGTCAACAGCGGGGACGGGCGCGTGCGCCTGGAGTGGGACGACGAGGTCGTCAAAGCGGCCGCCGACGCCGGGGTGGGCGTGGACCACAACGGCTACCTCGCGCCCTACCACCTGCTGCCGCGGCCGGCCGGGCGGTGACGGCGCCGCCGGTGGTGCTCGTGCCCGGCATGCTGTGCGACGCGGACCTGTGGGCCGATGTCGACGTGCCGTCGCCGGTCGTGCACGCGGAGATCACCGCGCCGGACATCGGCGGCATGGCCGAGCAGATCCTCGCCGCGGTCGACGGCCCGTTCGTGCTCGCCGGGCTGAGCCTGGGCGCGATCGCCGGGTTCGAGGTCGCCCGGCGCGCGCCAGGGCGGCTGGCCGGGTTCTGCGCCATGGCGACCAACGCGGGCGCGCCGCGGCGGGAGCAGCTGGCGGGCTGGGCGGAGCTCGACCGGCTCACTGCCGACGGCGGGTTCGAGGCGGCCGTCGCCCGGATCCTGCCGACCATGTTCGCCGAGCCGGATCCCGTGCTGCGTCAACGGTTTCTCGGCATGGCCGGTCGCGTCGGGCCCGCCGTGTTCCGGTCCCAGCTCGCCGCGCAAGCCACCCGGCGCGACGCCCACGCCGCGATCGCGACGCTGTCCTGCCCGGTCCTGGTGCTGTGCGGCGAACGCGACGCGCTCTGCCCGCCTGCCTTCCACCACAAGATCGCCGCGCACGCGCGGGACGCCACCTGCCACGTCATCCCCGGGGCCGGGCACCTGCTGACGCTCGAAGCCCCGGACACCACAACCACCCTGCTGCGCGACTGGCTGCGCGGCCTACCGAAGGAGTTCCGATGCCCAAGGTCCTGAAATCCGCCGTCCCCGCCGAGCAGGTCGCCGCCCACCGCGACGACGTCGCCGACCGCGTCCGCGGGATCATCACCGACATCCGGGACCGCGGCGACGCCGCGGTCCGGGAGTACTCGGCGAAGTTCGACTCGTGGTCGCCGGAGTCGTTCCGGCTCTCCCCGGAGCGGATCGAGGAGATCGTCGCCCGCGTTCCGGCCCAGGTGCTGGACGACATCCGGTTCGTGCAGGACCAGGTGCGCACCTTCGCCCGGCACCAGCGGGACTCGATGCGCGAGTTCGAGGTCGAGACCCTGCCCGGGGTCCACTTGGGACAGAAGCACGTGCCGGTCGCCGCGGCGGGCGCGTACGTCCCCGGCGGCCGGTACCCGCTCACCGCGTCCGCGCACATGACCATCGTGACCGCGAAGGTCGCGGGGGTGCCGCGGGTGGCCGCGTGCACGCCGCCGATCCGCGGCGAGGTGCCCGACGCCACCGTCGCCGCCATGCACCTGGCGGGCGCCGACGAGATCTACCTGCTCGGCGGGGTGCAGGCGGTGGCGGCGCTGGCCGTCGGCACCGAGACCATCGGGCGCGTCGACCTGATCGCCGGCCCCGGGAACGCCTACGTCGCGGAGGCCAAGCGGCAGCTGTTCGGCGAGGTCGGCATCGACCTGTTCGCCGGGCCGACCGAGGTGCTGGTGATCGCCGACCACACCGCCGACCCGTTCGTCGTCGCGGTGGACCTGCTGTCGCAGGCCGAGCACGGACCGGACTCGCCCGCGGTGCTGATCACCACCTCGGCGGACCTCGCGCGGGAGGTGCTCGACCACGTCGAGGCGCTGCTGCCCGGCATGCCCACCCGCGACTTCGCCGAGCCGGCGTGGCGCGACCACGGCGAGATCCACGTGGTCGACTCGGCCGACGAGGCGTTCGCGCTGGCCGACGCCTACGCGTCCGAGCACGTCCAGGTGCTCACCGCGCAGCCGCGGCAGGCGCTGGAGAAGATGCGGAACTACGGCGCGTTGTTCCTCGGCCCGGGCACCTGCGTGTCCTTCGGGGACAAGGTGATCGGCACGAACCACGTCCTGCCGACGCGCGGCGCGGCCAGGTACACCGGCGGGCTGTGGGTCGGCAAGTACCTCAAGACCGTGACCTACCAGGAGGTCACCAGCAGCGAGTCGAGCGAGCGGCTGGGCGAGGTGTGCGGCCGGGCGGCGCGGGTCGAGCTGTTCGAGGGCCACGCGCGGTCCGGCGACGTGCGCGCGGCCGGGTTCCGGCGGGGGGAGCTGGCGTGGAACCCGGCCTGAGCGGGCGCACCGCGCTGGTCACCGGCGGCGGCAACGGCCTCGGCCGGGCGATCGCCGTGGCGCTGTCGGAGGCCGGCGCGCGGGTCGTGGTGACCGGGCGGCGGCGGTCCAGTTTGGACGAGACGGTGGCCGCCCTGCCCGGGCCGGGGCGGGCGGCGGTGTGCGACGTGGCCGACCCCGGCTCGGTCGCCGCGCTGGCCGCGGAGCTGGCGGACGAGGAGATCTCGGTGCTCGTCAACAACGCCGGCGTCGCGGGGCCGGTCAAGCCGCTGACCGAGGTCGAGCCGGACGAGTGGGACGAGGTGTTCGCGGTCAACGTCCGCGGCGTGTACCTGGTGTGCCGGGCGTTCCTGCCGCCGATGGTCGCGCGCGGGGCGGGGGACGTCGTGAACATCGCGTCGGTGAGCGGGAAGCGGCCGTTGCTGCGGCGCACCCCGTACTGCGCGTCGAAGATGGCGGTGATCGGGCTGACGGCCACGCTCGCGGGCGAGGTCGGGCCGCACGGGGTGACGGTGAACTCGCTGTCGCCGGGGCCGGTGGCCGGGCCGCGCATGGAACGCAACTTCCGGCTGGAGGCCGAGCGCACCGGCGTGAGTTACGAGGAGGCGGAGCGGGCTTTTGTGGGGCGGTCGGCGTTGGGCCGGATGGTGACGGAGGCGGAGGTGGCGGCCGGGGTGCTGGCGATGTTGCGGATGCCGGGGCTGTGTGCGGCGGACATCGACCTGTCGGCAGGGATGGTGGCGCGGTGAGGACGCTGAAACAACGCCTGGCGGCGGGGGAGCGGCTGCTCGGCGGCCTGCTGCGGCTGCCGTCGGAAACGCTCGTCGAGATGGCCGGCGTCGCCGGGCTCGACTTCGTCGTGCTCGACTGCGAACACGGGCCCGCCGACCTGGTGCCGCTGCAGCAGCACGTCGTCGCGGCCCAGGCGCACGGGCTGGGCGTGCTGGTCCGGGCCGGGGCGGCCGAGCCCGCGCTCGTCCTGCGCGTCCTCGACCTGGGCGCGGATGGCGTGATCGTGCCGCACGTCGACACCGCGGAGCAGGCCAGGGCGGTCGTCGCGGCCGCGCACTACCCGCCGCTCGGCGAGCGCGGCTTCGCGACCTACAGCCGGGCAGGCCGGTTCGGCGCCCGGGATATCGCCGAGCACCTGGCGCGCTCCGCGGAGACCACGCTGGTCGTGCCGATGATCGAGACGCCGGAGGCGTGCGCGGCGGCGCCGGAGATCCTGGCCGTGCCGGGCGTCGACGCGGTGCTGGTGGGTCCCGCGGACCTGTCGGTGGCGATGGGACTGACCGGTGGCGCCGCCGAACCCCGCGTCCGCCAGGCGATGGCGGAGGTCGCGAACGCGGCGGAGCGGGCGGGCAAGCCGATGGTGAGCATCGTGGGCGGCACGGCGCAGGCCGTGGCGGCCCCGCCGGGCGCGGTGATCTACAACCTGGCGCACGTGCTGCTCCACACGCTGCGCGACCTGGCCGGTCAGTCCGGGCGGTAGGACTTCTCCGGCCAGAACGGCCACTCCTCGAACGCCCGGCACCGGCCGTCCCCGGCGAAGCGGATGATCCACAGGTCCCGGTACTGCTGTCGCGTGGGTTCGCCGTAGGTCACCTCGACCCGCACGACGGCGGTGTCCCCGTCGAGGGCCACCGGTTCGCTGGTCATCCGGAAGTCCTCGTCGGGGCCGGTCCGCTCGGCCTCCCACATCGCGGCGATGGCCGGCAGTCCCCGCACCGGTTCGCGGTACGGGGACTGCCGGTAGGTCGCGTCGTCGGTGAACAGTTCCGCCAGGGCGCCGGTGCCCGGTGACCGCCACGCGCGCTCGTAGCCGTCGACCCAGGACCGCACTCGTCGCTCGTCCATCCGGTGAGTGTGGCACCGGACGGCGGCTCAGCGCGGCGGCCGTGCGTCCAGCAGCACCAGGACCGTGACGAGCGCGGCGAGGACGAGCAGCGTGATCAGGGCCGCGTCGACCAGCAGGCCGGTCATGACGGGCTCCGCTCGGCGGCGCGCTTGCCGGACCGCAGGCTGGTCACCGTCACGGTCGCCAGGATCAGCACGATGACCAGCAGCGAGACCGGGGTGGGGATGGTCGGCACCGCGGGCCACACCTCGTGCGCCCAGTGCAGCACGAGCTTGACTCCGATGAACGCCAGGATGACGGCGAGCCCGTGGTTGAGGTGGGTGAGCTTGGCCAGCGCGGTGTGCAGCACGAAGTACAGCGCACGCAGGCCGAGCAGGGCGAACGCGTTGGTGGTGAAGACGAGGTACGGGTCCTCGGTGATGCCGTAGACCGCGGGCACGGAGTCGACGGCGAACACCACGTCCGTGGCGAAGACGGCCACCACCACGAGCGTCAGCGGGGTCAGTGCCCGCCGTCCGCGCTCGCGGACCACCAGGCGCGTGCCGCGGTAGTCGTCGGTGACCGGCATCAGCCTGCGCAGCAGCCGGACCGAGCGCATCCGCGACACGTCGGGATCCGTTTCCGGTCCGCTGAGGGCCTCGTGCAGGATCTTCACCGCCGAGGCGAACAGGATCAGGCCGAACACCAGGAACGCCCAGGTGCCGGCCTGCAACAGCGCGGCGCCGGCGGCGATGAAGATGCCACGCAGCACCAGCGCGCCGACGATGCCGTAGAGCAGCACCCGTTGTTGCACCTCGACGGGCACGGCGAACGCCGCCAGCAGCAGCATGAACACGAAGAGGTTGTCGACGGAAAGCGATTTCTCGACGACGAACCCGGTGGCGAACTCCAGCGCCTGCGCGCCGCCGAACGCGGTCCACAACCAGAAGGCGAACACCAGCGGCAGCGTCAGGTAGAACACCGACCAGCCGGCGGCCTCACGCAGCGACACCTCGTGCGGCCGCCGCGTCACGAGGAAATCGGCCGCCAGCAGGGCCAGCAGCACGGCGATGCTGATCACCCACAACCACGGGCTGCCGATCGACGACGCGGGCGCGGCAGCGGCGACCGCGGACTGGTGCGACATGGGGCCTCCTCGAACACCGTCAGCGTTCGAGGTCTCCTTCACCCGCATCGCGGGCGCCCTGCCGGGGACACGCCGGGTGTCCGTACTGACCGGTCAGGGACCTTGGGAAGTACTCCCCTCGGGACCGAGTATCGGACAAATCGGACACCGTGTAAAGGGGGTCACCCGGACGCGGTAACCGGCCGAACCGTCCACATGGGACTGAACAGGGCCGGCGCCCCAGTGGCGCCGGCCCTTCCCGGTCAGAGGCTGTGGGCGGCGATGTCGCCCTGCGAGGTGGTGGCGCGGATGGTCAGCTCCGGGTTGCCGTTGTTCTTCAGCGCGTTGCTGATCCGGCCGTGGTCGGTGCCGGCGTCCAGGGTGGCCGAGACACCGGCCGCCGCGCCGACGGTGATGTCGCCCGCCTGCGTGCGCAGCACGACGGTGCCGCTGACGGCCTCGGTGAGGCGGATGTCGCCGCGGGCGGTGGTGATCTCCGTGGCGCCGCCGACCCGGCCGACCTCCACGTCACCGTCGGTCGCGGTGAGCCGCAGCGTCGCGGCCTCGTCGAGGTGGATGTCGCGGTAGGCGCCCGCCACCCTGACGTTGCCGAAGCGGCCGGTGGCGCGGAGCTCAGCGGCATTGCTGGTGACGTCGACGCGGGAGCCGGCGGGCAGGTGCACGGTGACCGCCACCGAACCGGACGGGCCGAAGACCCGGTTGCCGGGCTCCGGCGCCTCGACCCGCAGCACACCGTCGGCGTAGGTGACGGTGGTCTGTTCGGCCAGCTGCACGTCGCGGCTCTTGCCGGGGTCGGCCGGGGCGACCTCGACGGTCGTGTCGGCGCGGTCCGCGGCGGCCAGGTGGATGCGCCCGGCGGGGACGGTCAGGACGGCGGCGATCGGGGCGGTGGTGGCGAAGTTCTGCATCGGTCTCTCCTTGCTGAGCGGCTTGATGGGAACACCATCGCCCGCTGCACTGACACCGGACCGCCACCGCGCTGACGCGGCCGCTGACACGGGACGTCAGTGGCCGTGGAAGGCCTCCGCCAGCCACCACGACCCGCCGTCGTCGATGATCTTCGCGTCCACGACCAGCGGTTTCTCCCGCGGGCCGGCCAGCCACGCGGAGACCTGCCGCAGGTCGGCGACGGTGCGGACGGTGACCCCGGCGCAGCCGAACCCGCGCCCGATCGCGGCGATGTCGGTCGGCGGGAACCGGACGGTCGTGTGGTCGCCGGTGAAGTGGTGCACCTCCGCGCCGTACGCGGCGTCGTTGTAGACGACCACCAGCAGCGGCAGGCCCAGCCGCACGGCCGTGTCGAGCTCCTGGGCCGCCATGTGGAACCCGCCGTCGCCGAGGGCGGCGATGGGCAGCCGCCCGGGCTGGGCGATCGCCGCGCCGATCGCGGTGGCCAGCCCCAGCCCGATGGACTGGAAGGCCTGGGTGAAGCAGAACCCGAACTCGTCCGGCACGTCCAGGAACGCGCTGGGGTAACCCATGAAGTTGCCCGAGTCCACGGACACCACGCGCTCGGCGGGCAGGATCCGGTCCAGCTCCGCGGACAGCGTGCGCGGGTCGATCAGGTCCGCGGTCGACTCGTCGCGGTAGTCGGTCGCCGACCAGCGGGCCCGCGCGGCGATCCGGTCCCGCAGCGCGGGGGAGCGGTAGCCGGCTTTTCTCCGGTCGCCCAGCTCGGCGAGCACCGCGCGGGCGGTCACCGCCGCGTCGCCCACGACGCCGACGTCGACCGGCCGGTGCGCGCCGATCGCGCTCGCCTCCAGGTCGACCTGCGCGAGGCGGGCGCCGGGGCCGATCAGCTTGCCGTGGCGGGTGGTCCACCGGTTGAGCGCGCAGCCCCAGCCGACGACGAGATCGGCGTCGCGGACGAGCTCCGCGGTCAGCGGGGAGGCGAACCCGCCGGAGATGCCCAGCGCCCACGGGTCGCCGTGGAACAGGCCGTGCGCCACCGCGGACGTCGCGAGCAGCGCGCCGCACGCGTCGGCCAGCGCCCGGATCTCCGCGGCCGCGCCCCGGCCACCCCGGCCGGCGATGAACACCGGCCGCTCCGCGGCGGCGAGCAGCTCGGCCAGTTCCGCCACCGCGGCGGCATCGGGCTCCGGCGCGGGAGGGGCGGGCACCGGCTCGATGGCTTCCAGCGTCGGCGCGGGCTCGGCCTGCACGTCCAGGGGCAGGTTCAGCACTACGGTGCGGCGCTCGTGCAGCGCGGTCCGGTACGCGCGCACCGTGTCGGCCACCGCGGTCTCCGGGCTGTGCACACGCTCGGCGACCGCGCCGACCGCCCGGGCGAGCCCGTCCTGGTCGATGCGGAAGTTGTTGAGCGGATCGGCGGCGGGCGACTCGGCGGTGAGGACGATCAGCGGGGTGCGGCTCTTGGCCGCTTCGCCGATGCCGGTGACCGCGTTGGTCAGCCCGCAGCCCTGGTGGGTCGACACGAGCGCGACCCGGCCGCTCATCCGCGCGCACGCGTCGGCGGCGGTGGCCGCGCCGCCCTCGTGGCGGGTGGCGTGGAAGGCGACCCCGGCCGCCCGCAACGCGTTGGTGACGTGGAAGTTGCCGCTGCCCACCACGCCGAACACCGGACCGGCGCCCAGCTCCGCCAGGACCCGCCCGACCGCCTCGGCGACGATCACGCCCGCTCCACGAGCGCGTACACGCGCGCCGGGCTGCCCGACCCGCCGACGATCGGCAGCGGCGAGACCACCAGCAGGGCGCCGGTCGGCGGCAGCTGCGCGAGGTTGCGCAGCTGGGTCAGCCCGCACTTGCCCGCGCCGAGCAGGCGGTCGTGGCAGGGGAAGATCGGCTCCAGCTCGGCGGCGCGGCCGGCGTCGGTGCCCACGGTCTCCACGCCGAACCCCGCGATCGGGGCTTCCTCGGCGAGCCACCGCGCGCACTCCGGCGACACGCCCGGGGTGTGCGAGGCGCCGTCGCTGACGTTGAGGAAGCTGTCCTGGTCGCCGGAGCGTGCGTCCCACCCGGTCCGGTAAAGTAGCCAGCCGCCCTCGGGCAGCGGCCCGTGCTCGCGTTCCCAGTCCCGGACGTCGTCGATGCCCAGCAGGAAGTCGGGATCGTCGTCGACCCGCGCCGACATGTCCAGCACGGCGGCCGGCCCGATGAGCGTGCGCAGCGGGATCTGGTCGACGCTGGGGCCGTCCTTGCCGGACAGCCAGTGGTTGGGCGCGTCGACGTGCGTGCCGACGTGCTCGCCGGTGTGGATGTCGTTCCAGTACCAGCGCGGACCGCGGTCGTCGTAGCGGCTGATCTCCTCCAGCCGGAAGCCGGTGGTGTTGGCGAAGGGCGGCGGCAGCTGCAGCACCGGCGTGCTCTCCGACAGCGGCGCGGTCAGGTCGACGACGTCGACGCGGCTGCTCCGCAGCGCGGACAGCAGATCGGCCAGGACGGGCATCGGAACCTCCTCGGATCGTGGCGCTCCGGCGGTCGTGCGCGGCCCGCGCTCGGAACGAGACTAGCCACCCGCGCAACGGTCCCGGTCATACGGAATCCATAGGTCCCGCCCGCGATACTCGCGCCATGCGGGTGCTCTTGGTGGAGGACGAACAGCCCCTGGCCGGCTACATCGTCACCGGTCTGCGCAAGCAGGGCTTCGCCGTCGACCTCGCCGGGGACGGGCGCACCGCGCTGGAGAAGTGCGAGCTCACGCCCTACGACGTCGTGGTGCTGGACCGGGACCTGCCGGTCGTGCACGGCGACACGGTCTGCCGCCGCCTCGCCGATCGCGGTGGCGCGCGCATCCTCATGCTGACCGCGTCCGGCTCGGTCAGCGACCGGGTCGACGGGCTCTTCCTCGGCGCGGACGACTACCTCGGTAAACCGTTCGCGTTCACCGAGCTCGTCGCCCGCGTGCACGCGCTGGCCCGGCGCAGCGCCCCCGCCCGGCCGCCGGTGCTGCGTGCCGGTGACGTGACCCTCGACCCGGGCCGGCGCACCGCGGAACGCGGCGGACGGCTGCTGTCGCTCGCGCCCAAGGAGTTCGGCGTGCTCGAACAGCTGCTGGCCGCCGATGGCGCCGTGGTCAGCGCGGAGACCCTGCTGGACAAGGTGTGGGACGAGCACGCCGACCCGTTCACCAACGCGGTGCGGATCACCGTCGGCACCCTGCGCCGCAAGCTCGGCGAACCGCCCCTGATCGAGACCGTCACCGGCGCGGGCTACCGGCTGCGGCCGTGACGGCGCGGCTGTCCGCCCGCAGCAGGCTGACCCTGGTCTACACCGCGCTGGTGCTGGTCGCGGGCGCGGTCCTGACCGTGGTCACCTACCTGCTGACGCGGCGGCGCGCGGTCCTGGTGCAGATCACCGGCTCCGGCCCGCCGCCCCTGGACGTGGAGGTGCTCGCCCGCGAGGTGCGCGAGGACACCCTCGCGACGCTGCTGGGGCAGGGGTGGATCGCGCTGGCGGCCGTCACCGCGGTGGCCGCGCTGGTCGCCTGGCTCGTGGCCGGCCGGGTGCTGCGGCCCATCCGCACGATCTCGGCCACCGCGCGGCGGCTGTCCGCGGAGAACCTGTCGCACCGGGTGCCGGTGCGCCCGCCGCACGACGAGCTGGCCGCGCTCGCCGAGACGATCAACGGGATGCTGGACCGGATCCAGCGGGGGATGGCCGACCGCGACCGCGCGCTGGAGAGCCGGCGGCTGTTCAGCGCGAACGCCGCGCACGAGCTGCGCACCCCGCTGACGACGATCCGCACGGCGGTCGACGTGACGCTCGACGGCGAACCCACGCGCGCCGAACTGCTGACGATGGCCGCGGACGTGCGGGACGCGGCCGAGAACAGCCGCCGCACGCTCGACGGGCTGCTGGCGCTGGCGCGCAGCCAGGCCGGCGCGGGCGACCGCCGCCGGCTCGACCTGGCCGCGCTCGCCGCCGAGTCGCTGGCCGGTGTCGCGAGTGGACTGTCCGCGCAGGACATCGAGGTGGAGCGGGATTTGCACCCCGCCTGGCTGTGTGGCGAGCCGGTGCTGCTGGAGCGGATGGTGGCCAATTTGATAGGAAACGCGGTCCGCCACAACCACCCGGGCGGCTCACTGGCGGTGTCCACCCGGGCCGGTGCCGACGGCGTGGTGCTGCGTGTGGTCAACACCGGCGCCGTCGTGCCGGCCCAGCGCGTGGAACGCCTGCTGGAACCGTTCGTGCGTGGTGAGAACAGCCGCGGCGGAGCCGGGCTGGGCCTGTCCATCGTGCGTGCCGTGGTGCTCGCCCACGACGGCACGCTCACGGCTGCCGCCAACCCCGGCGGCGGGCTGGACGTCACCGTGCGGCTGCCCGCCGCATAGCATCGGCTGGTGCACGGTGAGGTCGGTGTGATCGCCCGCGACGGGGAGCACGAGGTCGAGATCAAGCGGTCCCGGTTCGTGTGCACCGTCGCGCGGGTCGATGACGTGGCGGCCGCCGCGGCGGTGATCGCCCGGGTGCGCAAGGCCGGGCCCGGCGCGAACCACCACTGCACGGCGTTGCGGGTCGGCGATCCGGAGACCGGTGAGATGACCGTCCGGAGCAACGACGACGGCGAGCCCGCCGGCACCGCGGGCGTCCCGATGCTCGAGGTGCTCGCGCGCCGCAACCTGACCGACGTCGTCGCCGTGGTGTCGCGGTGGTTCGGCGGGATCAAGCTCGGCGCGGGCGGCCTGGTCCGCGCCTACTCCGGCGCGCTGGCGGAAACCCTGGATGCCGTCGGGACGCTGCGCCGGGTGCGGCACCGCGAACTGCTGATCGCCGTGCCGCACGACGTCGCCGGCCGCCTCGAACACGACCTGCGCAACTCGCCGTACCGGCTGCAGGACATCGACTACGGCGCGGACGTCACGCTGACGGTCGCGGTCACCGAGGCCGACCGGGACGCGTTCGGCGCGTGGCTGGCCGAACGCACCGGCGGCGAGGCCGAGGCCCTCGACGCGGGGACGAGGGACCTCTACCTCCCCTGACGCGTCAGACCCGCACCACACCGGGATGGGCGGGGTCGTAGGCGCGGGAGACCTTCTTCGGAACCACCACGCGCACGCGTCCACGAGGAGTTCGCGGGCCTCGGCCGGTTCCAGCGCGGCGCGCTCCTCCTTCGGGAACGCGAACTCAATTACCGTCTCATTGGCGGAGAACGCGACGTAGAGGATCGGCCCGACCCGGAACTTCAGTCGACCGCGCACGTAGACCGGGTAGGAGCGCTCGAGCTCCGAGCCCAGGCGCGAACGTCTTCGAGCACCGCCACGACGCACCTCCTCACCCGGGGGACCTGGACCTCTACCTCCCCTGACGGATCAGACCCGCACCAGCTCGATCACCGGAATGACCCGGCTGGTCTTGCGCTGGTAGTCGGCGAACTGGGGTTGCACGGCGGACTGCTTCGCGTAGATCTCGTCCCGCTCGGGGCCCTCCAGGACGCGGGCGATCACGGGGAAGGTCTCGTCGCCGAGCTCGATCGTCGTCTTCGGGTTCGCCACCAGGTTGTGGTACCAGGCGGGGTTCTCGTCGGCGCCGCCCTTGCTGGCGAAGACGAAGATCCGGTCGCCCTCGCGGTAGTAGACCAGCGGGGCGATCCGCTCGATGCCGGATTTCGCACCCACGTGGTGCACCAGGACCAGCGGGGCGCCCTCGAAGATGCCGCCGGCCTTGCCGCCGTTGGCGCGGAACTGGGCGATGACGTCGCGGTTCATCGCGTCGAAGTCGATGTCGGTCACGACGTCGATCATAAGCGTGCGTGACGACCCGATCGATGCTCGAAAGAGCCAGATTCATATCCGATCGTGTCATCCGCTGCTACTGTTGAGCGCATGGACGTGCTGGCTGACGCGCTCGAGGTCGCGGGAGTCCGCGGCGTCCTCGGCGCGCGCATCGCCGCCGGTGGCACGTGGGGCATCTCGTGGAGCCGGATCGGCGGCGCCGGGTTCTACGCCGTCACGGCGGGCACCGCCTGGCTGGGCGTGCCCGGCCGCCCGCCCGCGCAGCTGATGCCGGGGGACGTCGTGCTGCTGCCGACCGGGACCGAGCACACCCTGACCAGCGCGCCGGACGCCCCGGCGGACACGTGCGACTGCGACGCCGCGGAACGGGCCAGGGCCGACGGCGGCGTGCTGCGCTTCGGCACCGGCGAGGTCCAGACCCACATCCTGAGCGCCTCCTACGAGTACGACCCGGCGGTGTCCACCCAGGTGCTCGCCTCGCTCCCGGAGGTGGTGCACATCCGGGCGGACAACGGCGGCAGCTGTCTCGACGACACCGTCCGCCTGCTGGCCAGGGAGCTCGCGCGTCCCCAGCTCGCCACCGCGGTCGTGCTCAGCAGGCTGGTCGACATCCTGCTCGTGCAGTTGCTGCGGGTGTGGGTGGCGCGGAACCCGGCCGGGGCACGCGGGTCCTGGCTCGGCGTGCTGTGCGACCCGCTGGTCGGCGCGGCGATCGCGAAGCTCCACGAGGATCCGGCGCGGGGGTGGACGATCGACCTGCTCGCGGCCGAGCTGGCGGTGTCGCGGACCACGCTCGCCCGCCGGTTCCGCACGGTCGCCGGCGAGTCCTTCGGGAGCTACCTGACGCGGCTGCGGATGGATCTGGCGGCGGTGCGGCTCCGGGACACCGACGACGCGCTGGAGGCCGTCGCCCGCTCGGTCGGCTACACCTCGGTGTACGCGTTCAGCCGGGCCTTCCGGCGGGATCGCGGTCACGCGCCGGGCGGTTATCGGAGGTCGGCGCGGGTGTGGAAGCCGGTTCCTTCGGGGGCTGGCTGACGGGGCCGAGGGCGGGTCTGGCGGCGGTGTGGTTGCGGGACACCGACGACGCATTGGAAATCGTTGCCCGCTCGGTGGGCTGCTCCTCGGTGTATGCGTTCGGCGGGATCGGGGTCACGCGCCGGGCGGTTATCGGAGGTCGGCGCGGGTGTGGAAGCCGGTTCCTTCGGGGGCTGGCTGAGGCGGCCGAGGGCGGGTCTGGCGGCGGTGTGGTTGCGGGACACCGACGACGCATTGGAGGTCGTTGCCCGTTCGGTGGGCTGTGCCTCGGTGTATGCGTTCCGGCGGGTTCGCGGTCACGCGCCAGGCAGCTACCGGAGGTCGGTGGGGGTGTGACCGGCGGTGGGCCGGACGGACGGCCCACCGCCGGCGCGGATCAGCCTCCGGGCCGGATGTTGTGGTTGAAGCGGAACGTGTTCGCCGGGTCGTAGGCGCGCTTCACCGCGGCCAGGCGGTCGTGCACGGCGTCGCCGTAGGCGGCGCGGACGCCGCCGGGCGTCGCGTCGCGCTCGACGAGGAACGTGGGGGTGCGCCGGGTGGTCGTCCAGGGGCGCAGGGCGTCCACGATGCGGTCGAAGTAGGACTCCATCGTGGGCATGGCGTCCGGGCCGCCGACGCCCAGCGCGTACAGGGCGAACGGCACACCCCGGCTCGGCACGGCGTTCGGCACCGCCGGCTCGCGGTCGAAGGCGCCGCCGAGCGCGCGCAGTTCCACACCCAGCAGGGGACAATCCGAATCCGGGCCGGTCAGTTCCACCAGCTTCCCGACCGTGGCGTCGCTCAGCTCACCCAGCGACGCGCCCCCGGAGAAGTGCGGGATCGGGTCAACCGGGTCGAGGTGGATCTCGGCGATCGAGGTGAACGGCTTCTCGCCGATCAGGTCGAGCACGGCCGGGGCCGCGGCGCGCATCGGCGCCAGCAGCCGTTCCGCCTCCGCCGCCTCGCCGAGGTGCGCGAACCGCAGGTGCACCACGAACGCGCCGCGCAGCGGTTCCGGCAGCTCCGGCATCGGGGGCAGGCGCTGCACCATCACCGAGGTGGTGGCCTCCTCCGGCAGCGTCGGCACCCACTCCCGCCACGCGCGTAGCACCGCTTCGGTGTCGGCGCCGGGGAAGTAGAGGGCGCCGCCGTAGAAGCGGGGGTGCGGGAACAGGTCGAACTCGATCGCCGTCACCACCCCGAAGTTGCCGATGCCGCCGCGCAGCGCCCAGAACAGCTCGGGCTCGGACTCCGCCGACGCCACGCGGAACTCACCGTCGGCGGTCACGATCTCGATGCGGCGCACGTGGTCGGCCGCGTAGCCGTACTTCCGTCCCAGGACCGGGCTCAGCCCGCCGCCCAGCGAGTAGCCGACCACGCCGACCGAGGGCGCCGACCCGGCGATCGGCGCCAGCCCGGACTTCGCCGCCTCGTCCAGCACCTGCTGCCAGCGCGCCCCGCCGCCGGCGCGGGCGACCCGGCCCGCCACGGTCACCTCGTCGAGCCGGCGGGTCGTGATGAGCAGCGCTTCCGCCGCCGGGTCCACGACCTGGTGCCCGGTCGCCTTCACCGCGACCGGCATCGAGTTGTCGCGGGCGAACCGCACGGCGTGGCGGACGTCGTCGACGCTCTCCGCGGCGACGACGATCGCCGGGGTCAGCGGGTGGATCGGGTTGAAGCCGGCGCATTCCTCGGCGTACCCGGGATCGCCGGGCCGGAGCACCGCCCCCTGTACGGCGCGGGCGAGTTCCGCGGTGTTCGGCTGCGTCATGAGTTCCCCTGTTCGTAGGCGTTTCCACAATGGGCACGCGCTCGGCAGGGTGGCCGTTCCGCGGATCGCGGCGGCGTTCCCTTACGGGCACGGGTTCGGACCCGTGGCGCTACCGCCTCGCCTCGTACACGCGGCTCACCGGCGTTTCGGCGACGCACTTCCACCGGGACAGTCCCGCTTCGCCGGCCAGGCGGCGCAGGGTCTCCTCGCCCGGGTGGTTGCCGAGGGCGTGTTCGCCGTCCTGGGCGAGCGCGGTGGGCAGGCACAGGACGACGGAGGTCGCCATGAAGGCGCGCCCGCCGGGGTGCACGTCCAGCACGTCCGCGGAGGCGTTCGGTTCGACGATCAGGCAGGTGCCGTCCGGGGCCAGCGTGGTCTCGAAGGTGACGCGACCGTCGAGCCCCTGCTCCGCGCTCAGCCGCCGGGCGGCGTGGATCGAGGGTTCGTCGGCCACCGTCGCGTGGTCGAGCTTGGCGACAACCCCGTCCAGCGCGGGCAGCCAGGCGGTGACGAGATCGGCCGCGTAGCCGGGGCGGAAGACGCGGCGTCGAACTGGCGGGCACACGCGCTGCCGGCGCGGAAGGCCTCGATCAGGGCGCCCTCGACACCGTGGAGCGAGGACAACATCAGGAAGAAACCCAGGGCGTACGTCGGCTCGTCCGCGTTCGCAAGCACCGCCGCCTGCTCGTCGGGCAGCGCTTAGCGGTCCGCGTCCGGGCGGGTCGAGCCTGCCGCCGAAGGCGGCCGGACCGTCGGCGATGACGCGCGGAGCGCCGTCACCTGGTAGTCGCGCCCGCCGCGGGGCAGCTCGCGCCCGGCGCGGGGAGGACGCCGTCGACCAGGTAGTGGTTGACGATCGCGTTCACGCACGGGTTCAGCCCGAACTGGCCGTGCACGCCGTCGGCGACGGTGACCAGCGGCTCCTGCAACGCGGCGGCCATCGCGACACCGTTGACGTACGGCGTGGTGGTGTCCCGCTGCCCCTGCACCACCAGGCCCGCCGGGTAACCGGCCCGGACCGGCTTCGGCAGGGACTGCGTGCGCGGGAACGAGCGGTAGGCGCACGGGCCCGGCGCGAGCTCACCCGCGACCGACGCCGTCGCGCCGTAGGGCATGGCCTCGCGGTAGTAGCGCAGGTCCCGCTCGTACACCGCCAAGTCGGCCGGCCACCGCCAGTCGCAGATCACCGGGTCGTGGGCGTTGTCCACCACTTCGACCGAGCCGGCCGCCGGGGACGGGGCGCGCACCGGGCCGGGGGAGTCCAGCGCGGCACGAATCGACCGGGCCAGCTCCGCCCACTGCCCGGGGTAGCGGGTCGCGTCCACGGGCACGAACTCGGAGCCCGTCTCGGCGCTGCTGTCCAGGTCCGCGACGGTGTGGTAGGCGCCGGCCGACCGGGTCTCCAGCACGGCCGCGAGCGCCTCGACGTTCTCCTCGACTTCGCGTGGTGTCGAGCCCAGCCGGAACTCGCTGTCCCGCGAGGCCGTCCACGCGGCCCAGTCGTCCAGATTGGACCGGCGCGCGGCCGCGGCGGCGTAGCCCTGGTCGTGCCACGGCGCGGTCGGGTGCAGGGCCGAGTCGAGCACGCTGCGGTCCAGGTGAGCGGGGAAGAGCGTGCCGTACACGGCGCCGAGCGTGGTTCCGTAGGACACGCCGAGGTAGTTCAGCTTCGCTTCGCCGAGCGCCGCCCGCACGACGTCCATGTCCCGCGCCGTGTTCGGTGTGTTCATGTAGGGCCGCAGCGGGCCACTGATCTGCCGGCAGCCCTGTTCGGTGCGCCGCGCGAAGTCGGCCATCTTCACGATGTCGGCGTCCGTGGGCCGGGTCGGCCGGTCCAGCGCCGGGAACGGCGGCTGCAGGCAGCGCAGCGGGGTCGATTCCCCGACACCACGGGGATCCATGCCGATGATGTCGTAGACCCGCGCGAGGTCCTGGTCCGCGTAGCTGAGCGGGAAGGCCAGCCCGGACAGGCCCGGCCCGCCCGGATTGGTCAGCAGCACCCCGCGGCGGTGCGCCGGATCGGTCGCCCGGTGCCGGCTGATCGCGATGCTGATGCGACGGCCGCCCGGATGCGCGTAGTCCAGCGGCACCGCGATGGTCGCGCACTCCAAGGGCAGGTCCGCGCACGGCGCCCACACGACCGGCTGGGTCTCGACGGCACGCAGCGGATCGGCCTGCGCCGGAACGGCGGACACGGCCAGCGCGGCGGTCAGGGCGAGGGTGACGAACCGGCGCATGGTCACGGCCGCCAATCCGGGTGCCCGGGCATCGCGGGTGTCTTGGCGCCGTACAGCCACTCCCGCAGCAGCGGGGTGAGGTCCTGGCCGGCCACCCGGTTCGCCGTCGCGATGTAGTCCGCCGTGGTCGCCGAGCCGCCCCGGTGCTCCAGGTAGAACGCGCGCTCGATGCGCTCGAACGTCTGCTGCCCCACGGTCTCGTGCAGCGCGAACAACGTGAGCGCGCCGGGCAGGTCGGTGTCCAGCAGGATGCCGCCCGGGCTCGTCAGGCGGGCCGGCGGGCCCGACTGGTCACGGATGGACTGGTCCTGCTGGTACAGCTCACGCATCGTGTCGACCAGGTTCCGGTAGCCCTGCGACGCGCCGAAGACGTTCTGGTAGTACATCGCGTGGCCCTCGTTGAGCCACATGTCGTCCCACGACGCCGGGGACACCGCGTCGCCGAAGTACTGGTGCGCCAGCTCGTGCACCATGGTCTCCGACTGCAGCTCCGGCGGCAGCGCCAGTGCCGGCGCGGAGAACGTCGACAGGGTCGCCGTCTCCAGCGCCACGCCGTCGTACGGGCCGACCACGCCGAGCACGCCGAACTTCTCGAACGGGAACGGCAGGCCCAGCGTGTCCTCCAGCCACCGCACCTGCTCCGGCGTGCGCCGTGCGGCTTCGGTGATCCGCGGGAGGACGTTGGCGTCGGTGATCCCGTACTGCTCGGTCGCCTGCGGCGGAACGCGGAAGCCGCCCATCGTCGACGGGACGAAGCTGACGATCGGCAACCCGTGCGGCCCGGTCTGCTCGACCGTGGTGAACTTGCCGACCGCGACCTGCACCACGTTCGTCGGGATGTCCGTCGCGGTTCCGTACACATAGGACGAACGGTCGTCGTGGGTGCTGAGCGAGCGCAGGGTGCCGTTGGCCGCGACCTGCCGGTCCCCCGGCACCGTGACGCGGAAGGTGAACCGGGCCTTGTCGCGCGGGATGTCGTTGCACGGGAAGAACAGGTGCGCCCGGTCCGGTTGGCCCATCAGGGCGAACCCGGAGTCGGTGCCGGCCCAGCTCTCCCAGGTGAAGGGGACGTCGGCGGGCCAGTCGTAGTAGGGCGGCACCGGCTTCTGCGCGCGGTCGGCGGTGTAGCCGACGCGGACCTCGAACGTCCGGCCCTCGCGCAGCGTCTTCGCCGGGGTGATCAGCAGCTTCTCGTGCGCTGGGTCGACGGTGAACGTGGCCGGGACGCCGTTCACGGTCACCGATTCGATCCGCTGCCCGACCGAGTCGAGGCTGAACGACGACAGGTTCTGCGTCGCGCGCGCCGTCATCACCACCGACGACCGCATGGTGGTGACGGCCGGGTCGTAGTCGAAGCTCACGTCGTAACCCGTGGCGTCGTAACCGCCGTTGCCCAGCGTCGGGATCAGCCGTTCACCCGCGCTGGTCGCCCCCGGCGTGCCGGTCGCGGCGTCCGCGGTGACCGGACTGAGCGCCGCCCCCACCAGCACCGCCGCCGCGGCCCACGTCCTGCCTCGCATGCTCGATTTCCCTTCCGCTTCCGGTGATCGCTGCCCATCAGACAACCAGGCCCGGCCCCGCCGCATCGGCCGATCGGCCGGGCGTCACCTGGCCGGGTGGCCGACGGCCCGTTCGGGCGCTGTGCGGTGCCCGTCCGGTCCTGGCACGGCCGCGGCACCCGGGAGGGGATACTGGACCCGCAGGTGCGTTTCCACCTCCGGGAGGTTCGGTGCTGACCAAGAAGGGCGCCGCCACGCGGCAGCGGATCATCGAGGCCGCCGCGGCGGAGATCCGCGAGCACGGCGTGGCCGCGGCGACGCTGGAGGACATCGGGCGGCGCAGCGGCACCGGCAAGAGCCAGATGTTCCACTACTTCCCGGACGGCAAGGACCAGCTGCTGCTGGCGGTGGCACAGTGGGAAGCCGGCCGCGTGCTGGAGGACCAGCAGCCCTACCTCGGGCAGCTCACCACGTGGGAGGCGTGGCACCGGTGGCGGGACGTGGTGGTCGAGCGCTACCGACGCCAAGGCGTCCACTGCCCGCTCGGCGTGCTGATCACCGAGGTCGGCCCGAAGACCCCCGGCGCGCAGGCCGTGACGCGGCAGTTGCTGGAGCAGTGGCAGCACGAGGTCCGCCAGGGCATCACCGCGATGCGCGACAGCGGCCGGATCAGCCGCGACATCGACTCGGACCGGGCCGCCGCCGCGCTGATCGCGGCCATCCAGGGCGGGGTGACGATCCTGATGTCCACCGGGTCCGCCGCGCACCTGAAGTCCGCTTTGGACTTGTGCCTGGATTACCTGCGTCTGCCGGTGTCCGCCTGAGCGCGGCGCGTCAGTCCGCCGGAACCCAGTTGCGGACGTCCGGCCGGTAACCCGCCGGCTTGTCCGCCACCTTCGTGCCCGGGTTGACGATCCACGACTGGTACTGCGGCGTGAACATCACGTACGGCTTGCCCGGCGGCACCGCGCTGGCCGCGTCAAGGTCGGCCCGCAGCTCCGCCGGGATCTCGAAGTCGAGCGCCGCCAGCGACGCGTCGAGCTGCGCCGCGCTGCTCGCTCCGACGATGGCCGACGCGATGCCGGGCTGCGTCGCCGCCCAGTTGAGCGCCACCTGAGCCATCGACACGCCCAGCTTCTCCGCCACGGTTTCCAGCGGCCCCAGCACGTTCCACTGCGCGTCCGTCCATTGCAGACCGGCGCCGCCCGCGCCGCTGAGCCTGCCCTCGCCGGCCAGGCCCTGGTCGGACCGGCGGTACTTGCCGGTCAGGAACCCGGACGCGAGCGGGCTCCACACCGTGACGCCCATCCCGAGTTCCTGCCCCGCGGGCACGTGCTCGGTCTCGATCGTCCGGTCGACGAGCGAGTACGGCAGCTGCAGGTTGATCAGCGGCACCAGCGAGTTCGCCTCGGCGAGCGACTGCGCGCGGGCGGCGTACCAGGCCGGCACGTCGGACAGGCCGGCGTACCGGATCTTGCCGGCCCGGGTCAGGTCGTCGAACGTGCGCAGCACCTCCTCGACCGGGGTGATGCGGTCCCAGGTGTGCAGCAGGTACAGGTCGAGGTAGTCGGTGCCGAGGCGGCGCAGCGAGGCTTCCACCGCCCGGATCATGTGCTTGCGCCCGTTCCCGCCCGCGTTCGGGTCGCCCGGGCCGACGCTGTTGGTGAACTTGCTGACGAGCACGAGCCGGTCGCGGGCCCCGGCTTCGGCGATGAGCCTGCCGAGGATCCGCTCGCTCTCGCCTGCGGTGTAGAAGTCCGCGGTGTCGACGAAGTTGCCGCCCGCCTCCAGGTAGCGCCGGAAGATCGGGCGGGCCTCCTCTTCGGTCTTGCCGTAGGGGGCGTGGAAACCGTCCTTGCCGAAGTTCATGGTTCCCAGCGACAGCCGGCTGACGCGCAGGCCCGACCGGCCGAGGAGGAAGTACTGATCCAGTGACATGAGCCCAGGATGGAGACGTAAAAATGGACCCGCAAGTACAGAACTGGGGCGTCAGCCGAGCCGGACGGGAAGCGTCTCCAGACCGCGCATGAGCAGGCTGAACCGCCGGGTCACTTCGTCCGGGGGCGGCGTCGAGGCGCAGGTCCGGGAAGCGGGTGACCAGGTTGCCGAGCGCGACCTGTCCTTCCAGCCGGGCCGGCAGCGCGCCCAGGCAGTGGTGGATGCCGCGCCCGAAGGCGACGTGCCCGGCGCGGCGGGTGAGGTCGAGCCGGTCCGGGTCGTCGAAGCGCGCCCCGTCCCAATCGGCATGCCCGGCCGAAACCTCCCGGCGTCGTGCAGCGAGTTCGTCGCGGTGGCGGTGAGCCGGCCGTTCTGGGGCGTTCACGTGTTCTTCCGGTTCGGCAAAGGAAAACCGGGCCGGAGAATCCCATGACCGCCGTCGGGGTTCTCCGGCCCGGCGGGTGTCTCGCCACAAGGGCTCGGTGGCGAGACGTGTCCGGCCTGGGGGACCGTGCTCCGCCACGCTAGGGCGCCTCCGTTGACGGATGGTTGACGCGCCGTGGACGGGTCACAGTGCCAGGTCCCGCTTGGTCTGCTCGTAGCGCTCGGCCATCGCGGGGCGGGCCGGCCGCATCGCCGCGGAGAGGTGGTCGAGCACGGCCGCGGCGCCGGGCGCGGGGCGGGGGTCGCTCAGCAGGCCGAGCACCAGCTCGGGCGCCGACCGCGGTGGCAGGTCGGCGACGGCCCGGCGCAGTGTCTCGATCGTGTACGCCGGAATCCTCGGGAACACCTCCCACAGCGTGAGTTCCTCGTGGTCGAGGTGCGCGATCAGCAGGTCCCGCGTCCGCGCCGCGGCCGGCTCGCCCAGTGCGGCGGCGATGCCCACCGCCGCGGCCAGGCGGTGCGGCGCGGGGAACATCAGGGCGTGTTCGAGGTCGTCGGTGGCCTGCACGAGCCTGCTCAGCTGCGCGTCCAGCGCCGTCCGGCTCGTCCGCAGCGAATTCAGCGCCACACCGGGGAACAGGTCGCGCAGCACCGGCCAGAACCGCACCTCCGCGTGGCGCCGGTGCCGCCGCAGGAACTCGTGCTGCCAGTGCGTGACACGCACGAGGGTTTCGACGTCGACCGGTTCGCCCGTGGCCAGCCGGGACATCGCGGCGGCGGTCAGCGCGGCCGCCCGCCGCAGAACGGTGTGCACGGCGAGCAGTTCGTCGTGCATGCGGTTCTTCTCGGCAACGCGCCCGCGAGCTTCCACACCGCCGAAACTAGCCACCTCCGGCGCGCGGCACGTGGTGGCGAAGCGCTGGTGCAGCAACACTCGCCCGATGGGGCAGCGGATCAGCTGTCGCGCGCCGACCGCGCCAGCACCTCCTGCACGCCTTCGACGAGCGGTTCACACGTCGCCAGCGCTGTCGCGAGCCCGGCCGCGGGCGGCCCGCCGACGCCCTGGCCCAGCACCACCCCGAGGATCAGCCCCGGCACTCCTGGCGCCCGCGCCGCCCACATCAACGCGCCCCCGGCCGCCGTGCTCGACCCGGTCTTCACCCCGACCACGCCGTGCTTGCCCAGCAACGTGTTCGTGTTCGCGTAGCGGCCCGGCACACCGCGCACCACGACGCTCGGCTGCGCGACGATCGCCCGGAACACCTCGTCCCGCATGACCTCCCGCAGCAACCGGAGCTGGTCGGCGGCCGTGCTCGTGGTCGAGTCCTCCAGCCCGCTCGCGCCGGTGTAGGTGGTGTCCGCCATCCCGAGTTCGGCGGCGGCGCGGTTCATCTTCGCCACGAACGCCTGCTCGCTCCCGGCGTCCCAGCGGGCCAGCAGCCGCGCGATGTTGTTGCCGGACGGCACCAGCATCAGCGACAGCAGGTCCCGTTCGGACACTTCCGTGCCCGCGCCCACCCACACCGTCGACTCGCCGTCGTTGCCGGCTTCGGCCTCCGCCTGCCGGTCGACGACGACCTCCGGACCGCTGTCACCGGGCGCCAGCGGGTGGTCGCGCAACACCACGTAGGCGGTCATCACCTTGGCGACACTGGCGATCGGCACCGGCGTCTGCTCCCCGGACACCCCCAGGCTGCCCACGCCTTCGACCTCGACGGCGGCCTGGCCTTCCGCCGGCCACGGCACCCCGTCCCGCAGCTGGAACGCCGTCGACGGGTCGTCGTGCACCCGCAGCACGACGACGACTCCGGCCACCACCGCGACCACGGCCGCGACCACGGCCGCCGCCCACCACTTCCCGAGAACCCGCATGTGCCCACAGTGGACGCCGAAGGTGTCCGGACCGGCGGAGCCGTGCATCAGCCACCGCGCGGCCGGGTATCAGTCCGGCATCACCGGAAACCGCACCGTCGCCAGCGCACCACCGCCGGGTGCGATGCCGAAGTCCAGCGCCGCGCCGATCACCCGCGCCTGCCCCAGCGCGATCGTCAGGCCCAGCCCGTGGCCCCGGCCACGCGCGGCGGTCCCGGTGCGGAACCGTTGCGGCCCCTCGGCCAGGAGTGCGGCGGGGAAGCCGGGGCCGTGGTCGCGCACGCTCACCACCGTGCCGGCGATCGTGACCTCCACCGGGGCGGCGCCGTGCCGGACCGCGTTCGTCACCAGGTTCGCGATGATCCGTTCCGCCCGCCGCGGATCCGTCCACACCACCTGGGCCGCGGCGACCCGGACGCGCGCGGTCAGCCCGCTGCGGGCGACGGTCTGCTCCACCAGTTCGCCCAGCGGCACCGCGGTCAGCTCGGCGCGCTCGGCCCCGGCGTCGAGGCGGGAGATCTCCAGCAGGTCCTCCACCAGCCCGCGCAGCACCCGCACGCGGTCGCGCACCAGGTCGGTCGCCTCGCCGTCGGGCAGCAGCTCGGCCGCGGTGACCAGACCGGTCAGCGGTGTGCGCAGCTCGTGCGCGACGTCGGCGGTGAACCGCTGCTCGCTGACCAGGCGGTTCTGCAGCGCGGCCGCCATCGTGTCGACCGCGGCCCCGATGTCGGCGACCTCGTCCCCGCCGCGGGCGTTGATGCGGGCGTCGAGGTCCCCGCCCGCGATGGAGCGGGCGGTGCCCGCGACGCGCCGCAGCCGCCGGTTGACCAGCTCGCTGAGCAGGGCGGCGGCCACGATTACCACGGCGACCGTCACCAGCGCGGTCTTCACCACGAACCGGTCCTGTGCCGCGACGTTGCGCACGTCGGTGCCCATGTCGACGCGGACGGCGAGCACGTCGCCGCCTGCGTCCCGCGCTGCCCACATCCACGGCACCGCGGGCCTGGTCGTGTCGTACCAGGTCACGGCCTCGTCCGGGGTCGCCAAGGCGAGCTCCCGCAGGGCAGGGGGCGCGTCCTCGGCGTAGCTGGGCAGCTGCCCGGTGGCCAGGTAGGTGTCCGTGAGGGCCTGCAACGCGGTCACCGCACGCGAGCGGCCCGACGTCTCGGCCCGCGCCGTCGCGCTCTGGTGCACCAGCACGCCGAGCACGAGGGCGACCACGCTCGCCGCGGCCGCCGCCAGCCCTGCGGTCTGCCACCGCAGCGACCGCCAGTTCAGCAGGGCTTTCAGCGCGCTCACGGGCGCATCTTGTAGCCGAAGCCGCGGACGGTCTCGATCCGCTCCGCGCCGATCTTGCGGCGCAGCCGCTGCACGGTCAGGTCGACGACCCGGCTGTCGCCGTCCCACCCGTAGTCCCAGACCTTGCGCAGCAGGGTGGGCCGGTCCAGCACCAGGCCGGCGTTCGCGGCGAACTCCAGCAGCAGCCGCAGCTCGGTCGCCGACAGCGCGACCGGCTCCCCGGCCACGGTGACCTCCAGCGCGCCGGTGTCGACGGTGAGGTCGCCGACCGTGAGCACCCCGGCCGGGCCGGGCGCCTCGTAGCCGGCCCGGCGCAGGACCGAGCGGATACGGGCGACCAGCACCGCGGTGTCGACCGGCTTGGTCACGTAGTCGTCGGCCCCGGCCTCCAGACCGGACACCACGTCGAGGGAGTCCCCGCGGGCGGACATCATCAGGATCGGCACCGTGCTGGTCTCGCGCAGCCGGCGGCACAGGCCGATGCCGTCCAGGCCCGGCAGCATGACGTCGAGCAGCACCAGCCCGGGTGATTCCCGGCGGAACACCTCCAGCCCGGTCAGCCCGTCCGCGGCGGTGGTCACCGCGTAGCCGTAGCGCGACAGCGCCAGCGTGAGCGCCCTGCGGATGACCTCGTCGTCTTCGACGAGCAGAACCGAGACCGGAGCAGACATCGCCGCCAAGTTACCCCACGACTGGCAGTGCCGCCGTCACCTCGCCGACCAGTTCAGCCAGTTCGGCGGGCCGGGACAGGAACGGGGAGTGGCCGCCGGGCAGGTGCCGCACCACGTCCGCCATGCCTTGAGCGATGGCCCGGTCGACGAACAGCCCGGGCAGGCTCAGGTCGTCGTCGCAGACGACCAGGGCCGACGGGATCGTCCGCCACGACGCCCGGGTCAGCTCCTCGGTGAACGCCCTCGCGCTCTGCGGGCGCAACAGTCCCACGGCCTTGCGCGTCCAGTCGTCCGGGACGTCGGGGTAGAGGGCCTGCTCCGGGTCGGGGCCCGGTGCGAAGTCCGCGTCCGCCGGGAACCACGGCCCGCCCAGCGGCGTGATCACGGACTCGCCCTCCGCCAGCATGTGCGCCGCGAGGTAGATGATCCGTTCGACGGCAGGGCCCGCGGCCTCGGTGGCCGGGACGCCGCCGTAGGAGTGCGCGAGCACGGTCACCGGGCCGTCGATCGCCGCCAGGTGGTCCCGCACCGCCCCCGCGTCGTCGCGCATCCCGGCCGCCGGGTCGCCCCACGTGCTCGGCAGGTCCACGGCGGACACCGCCCACCCGCGGCTCTCCAGCTCGGGCCCGAACAGTTCCCAGCACCACGGGCCGTGCCAAGCCCCGTGCACGAGCACCAGGTTCCGTGTTCCGTCGGTCATGTCGTCCTTCTTTCTTCCAGGCAAATCCGGGCGGTCGCCGCGGCCACCGCGGCGAGACGGGCGTAGTCCACTGTGTCCGGACGGTCGGTGGCACGGTGGTAGTGGGCGTTGCGGAAGTTCGCGGTGTCGGTGACCATCAGCGACGGCACCGAGCGGTTCCAGAACGCAGCGTGGTCGCTGCGGCCGAGGTGGTTGAGCACCGGGACGAGCACCCCCAGTGCCACGCCGGCCGGGCCGTCCGGACGCGGGTCGCGCAGCAGCACCGACCGCAGCCCGTGTGCCGCGGCCGCGGTCTGCCAGGCCCGCGCGAGCGCGGCGGAGGAGCGCCGGTGGATCACGGCCGCGAAGTCACCGCGAAGGCCGCGGGCACGCACCTCGCGCGCCGCCGTGGGAAAGGCCAGCGCCATCCCGCCGGGCAGGCGCTGGCTGCCCGGCACGTCGGAGTAGTAGCCGACCGACTCCAGGCACACCACCGCCCGCACGCCGGTCAGCCGGCGCGCGGCGACCTTCGCGCCGATCAGCCCGAGTTCCTCCATGTCGGGGAAGACCAGCGTCACGGGCGCGTGCTCGTCGGCCGCGCGCACCAGCCGCGCGACCTCCAGCGCGGCGGCGACCCCGGAGGCGTTGTCGTCCGCGCCCGGACTGCCCTGCACCGTGTCCAGGTGCGCGGCGACGACCAGCGCCGGGCCGGTCGCGCCGGGCAGGCGCGCGATGAGGTTGGTCCCGCTCAGCCTGCGGTGCAGGCGCACCTTCAGCGGCATCGCGCGCGTGCCCGGCCGGTCGCTGACCCCGAACCGCCAGCGCACCGTGAACGGGTCGCGGCGCACGGACCAGCCGGCGGCACGCAGCTCGTCCTCGACGTAGCGGCGGGCGCGGTCCATCGCGGCGGGCGCGTGGACGGAACCACGCGGCTCCGTGGCCAGCGCCGCCACGTCGGCGGTCAGCCTCGCGACGCTCACGTCCAGTTTCACCCGGCCAGCCTGACCGGCCGCCGCCGACGTCCGGTCGACGTGCCGCGTATACGCCACGTACACGGCGCGGGCGTACCGTCGTGGTGTCGGAAACCCGGGGGGAGCGGCTGTGCGGCAGGTCACGTGGTCCACTTCGGACGTCGAGCCCCGCGAGGCCACCGGGTACTGGCGCGACCTCGTGTGCGCCACCTTCGTCCGGGTCCGCGTCGACCCGCTGGCCGACGAGGGGTTCACCGGCACCGTCAGCCACACCGACCTCGGCGGGATCGGCGTGTCCCGGCTGGCCGCGCAGCCGCAGAGCGTGCGCCGGGACCGCGCGCTCATCGCGGGCGAGGACGACGGGTACCTGCTCGCCAACATCCAGCTCACCGGGCGCGGCCTGGTGACTCAGCACGGCCGCGCCGCCGTGCTGGACCCGGGCTCGCTGGTGTTCGTCGACAGCACCGAGCCCTACGCGATGGAGTTCACCGGCGCCTTCACGCAGCTGGTGATCCGCATCCCGCAGGCCCAGCTGCCCCGGCGCGACCTGCGCGCGTCCACCGCGGTGGCGCTGCCGGGGGAGGGGCCGGCCGGGGTCGTGACGGCGTTCCTCTCCGGGCTCGGCGACCTCGCCGCGCCCGAGGCGCGCGACCTCGTGCCGCATGCGCTGGGCCTGGTCGGCACCGCGCTCGGCTGGGCCGCCGGGTCCGATTTGGACGGCAACGCGGAGTTCGTTCGGGAACGGATCCAGCGATTCCTGCGGCTGCACGCCGGCGATCCCGGGCTCGACGCCGAGACGGTGGCGGCGGCGTGCGGGGTCTCCCGGCGCACCCTGTTCCGCGCGCTGGCGGGCAGCGAGTCGTTCGGCGCGCAGCTGCGCCGGCTCCGCGTCACCCGCGCCCAGGAGCTGTTGCGCGCCAAGCCGTCCTGGCCGCTCGACGTCGTCGCGGGCGCGTCCGGGTTCGCCGGCGCGGCCCAGCTGCACCGCGCGTTCAAGGCGCTGACCGGAGTCACCCCGGGCGAGTACCGCCGTGGCACGCGACGTCACGGACCCGGGCACTGATCGTCAGCCCGCCCCGGCCGCCGCCGTCGACACTGGACCCATGTCCGAGAACCCTTCCCCCAGCGGGCGCCTGCTGATCGGCGTCAGCGGTTCCGCCGCCGTCGCCCTGCTGCCGATGTACATCTCCGCGTTGCGCGGCTCGTTTCCCGGGAGCGTCACGGTCCTGATGACCCACACCGCCGCGGAGTTCGTCCCGGCGTCGACGATCGCGTTGTTCGCCGACAAGGTCGTCACCGCGGGCGACCGAACGACGTGGGCGCGGGACAACCACCAGACCCTCGCGGCCGGCCACGACCTGATGGTGGTGCTGCCGGCGACCGCCAACGTGCTGTCCGCCGCCGCGACGGGCGCCGCGCCCAGCCTCCTGACCGCGGCGATCACCGCCGCTCCCGCGCACGTCGTGTTCTTCCCCGCGATGTCCGCGGAAATGTGGGCAAACCGGGCAGTGCAGCGGAATGTAGGACAATTGCGACAGGACGGACACGTCGTCGTCGACCCGGTCCCGGCGCCCCGCTACGACGTCGCCGCCGGCGCGTTCGTGGAAAGCCCCGCGCCGCCACCGCCGCCGCGGTTCGCCGAGATCGTGCGCGACCAGCTGTCCGTTCACGTGCCGTCAACAGAACACGGCTAATGTCGGCATGGTGACAACCATCAACACGACCGAGCCCGTCGCGCTGATCGGCGCGGGCGCGCTCGGCACGTTCCTGGGCCACCACCTGGCCCGCGCGGGACACCCCGTGATCGTCTGCGGACGGTCCGAAGTGGACCGCCTCGTGGTGACCGACGAGACCGGCAGCCGCGAGGAGCCGGTGAAGTGGGTGGCCACGCCCGGCGACCTGCCCCCAGTGCGCTGGGCCGTGCTGGCCGTGAAGATCGGGGCCACGCCCTCGGCCGCGGACTGGCTCGCGAAACTGCCCGCCGACGGGGGAGTCCTCGTCGCGCAGAACGGCATCGACCAGCGGGAACGGGTGGGCCCGCTGACCGCCGCGACGGTGGTCCCGGCGCTGGCGTGGCTCAACTGCGAGCTCGTCGGGCCGGGCCACACCCGCAGCCGGACCACCGGACGCGGGATCGTGGTGCCCGACGACGACGGCGGCCGCGGGGTGGCCCGGCTCTACGACGGTTCCGGTCTCATCGTGGAAACCAGCCCCGACCTGCGGCTCGCCTCGTGGGAGAAGCTGATCATCAACGTGGTGACCAACTCGCTCACCGCGCTGACCGGGCGGCGCATGGAGATGCTGGGCGACCCGGCGCTGCGTGCCATCGCGATGGACCTGGCGGCCGAGACCGCCGCGGTCGCCAGGGCGGCCGGGGTGGGCCTGACGGGCGCGCGGGCCAGGGAGATCGTCGAGTGGATCAGCGGGATGGACCCCGGCATGACCACCTCGATGCTGCAGGACCGCCAGGCCGGACGCCCGCTGGAGCACGACGGCCTGCTCGGCCCGGTCGTGACCCTGGCCGGTGAGTATCGGGTGCCGGCGCCGGTGACGACCACGATCCTGCGCCTGTTGCGCGGCCTGCCGAGCTGAAGTGTGGGGAGCGCGATGCTCCCCTCGCGCGATCTGCCGCGCTGAGAACGCGAAAACGCCGTCCGCACCGGAAAAACCCGGCGCAGACGGCGTTCCTCACGCGTGTGTTCAGAACCTCGTGCAGCGGTAGCTCGACGCGAGCGCCGGGTCACCGTAGCCCTTGTAGCGCGACACCTGCGGCAACGGGCACAGGTCCCGCGACGCCGAACCGTCCAGCGTGGTCGCGGCCAGCGTGGCCGGGGCCTTGCCGTGCTCGACCCAGTCGACCAGCGCGCCGAGCGCGTTCACCGGCTGCGCGCCCGCGCCACCACCGCAGTGCTGCACACCCGGGGCGAGGAACAGGCGGTAGAAGTCGTTCACCCGCTCCGCCCCGCCCATCCGCCACTCGACCTGCGAGCGGTAGGCGAGCGTGCCGCCCGGCGGGATCAGCTGGTCAGCGGTCCCGACGAACGTGATCAGCTTGCCGCCCGAGCGGTGGAAGTCCGACAGGTCCGGGTCGGAAGTGCCGATGACCCGGTCGTACTCCCGCACCGACTGCCGGAACAGGTCGCGGTACTGGGCGTAGGTCAGCTTCGACGTGTCGAAGCCCGGCTGCTTCTCCAGGAAGGCCTGCACCCACTGCACGGCCACCGGGAACCCGGGCGCGGTCAGCTGCCCGTCGGGGCCGGGCGCGGTGCCCGCCAGCCACGTGTAGTCCGCGCCCTTGGGCAGCCCGGACCACAACGACCGTCCGCGTTCGTCGGTCGGGCCGTTCCAGATCTTGCGCATGACGTCCGCGTCGGCGGTGGTCACGGTGACCTCCTGGCCGTCGCAGAGCACCTTCTTGCCGACGAGCGAGCGCGGGTCGTAGCTGCACTCGTCCGGCCGGTCGATGATGCCGTTGGTGACCCCGTCGCGGGGATCGCACGCCTGGATCGCGGCCTGCTGGAACGCGCCGAGCACGCAGTTGCTGACGAAGTGGTGGTCGTTGTTCATCACGGTCTGCGGCCAAAGGGTCGCCACCGCGAACTGCGTCCAGTTCACCGCGGGCGCGTTGGCGAGGATGCCGTCGAAGTCGTTCGCGTACTTCTGGGCCTCTTCGTAGCCCTGACGGCCACCGGTCGAGCAGCCGTTCCAGTACGCATACGACACGCCGCGCTGGTAGTGCTCGCGCACGACGTCCTTGCCGATCACGGCCGACTCGTGCACCGAGCGGGACGCGAAGTCGGTCAGCAGGGCCTGGTCGACCGTGCCGTCCGCGGTGACCACCCAGCTGGTGTCGAGCTCGCTGCGCACCCCGGCGTCGGTGGTCACGCCCGTGTAGCCGTCCTTCACGGCCTGCACCAGCGGCGGGCCGAAGTTGCCCGCGGCGTAGGCGCTGCCGCCGACGCCCTGCAGGCGGCCGGTCCAGCCGGTCTCCGGCAGCGCGACCGCGATCTTGACGTGGTCGCTGCCGGTGTGGGTGACCGTCACGGTGATCTGGCAGTACGCCGGCACCCCGGTGATCTCGCTGGCCGGGGCCAGCGGGGTGGCGGGGAACGAGACGGTCCCGCCGTCGTGGTGTTCCGCCTGCACCGACTCGATCTTCGTGCCCTCCGGCGCGGTGACCGGCACCGCCGCGCAGGCCGGGGTCGCGGCCTGCGCGGGCGCGAGCTGGGTCGACGCGCTCGCGGCGAGGGGGATCAGCGCGGCCAGCGGCATGGCCGCCGCCAGGAGCCCGGTCAGGCGTCTGGCTCTTCGTTTTTCTGGCATTTCTGGCACCTTCCTTCCGGGCCCGACCCTAGGAACCGGAA
Source organism: Amycolatopsis sp. NPDC006125 (assembly GCF_040614195.1). Taxonomy (NCBI): domain Bacteria; kingdom Bacillati; phylum Actinomycetota; class Actinomycetes; order Pseudonocardiales; family Pseudonocardiaceae; genus Amycolatopsis; species Amycolatopsis sp. NPDC006125. The sequence goes on along the minus strand of NZ_JBEXTZ010000048.1, from coordinate 5,906 downwards.
GTTGACGATCGATGGACGTTCCGCGGACGGAGGTCACTCGAAGGAACAGCCGGGGTTGGGCACGTCGACGGCGAGCGGCTGACCGACCGGGCTCTGGTAGAGCACGTCGAGCACGACCGGCGTGCTGCCCAGGTTGCGTCCGATGTGGACGTATCCGGGTCCGCTCTCCTCGGAGACGATCTGCCCGGCGTGGTAGACGCCATCGCTGGCGCAGCTGGAGTCGTTGTGGCTCAGCACACCCTGCTTGACGTACCCGGTGACCTGGCCGGGGTGGTAGTGCCAGCCGGTGCTGCCGCCCGGCGCGAGGGTGATCTCCTTCAGCACGTAGTCGGTGTTCCCGATGACGTGGTCGAAGATCGTGACGGCCGAGACACCTTGGCCGGGGGTGGCGTCGGCCGTGCCGGGCAGGACGGTCAGCGCCAGTCCGGCGGCTGCGGTCACGACGAGTGCGGTTTTCTTGATCATGCGGCCGAAGTTAGGGCGGCGCTGTGAACAGCGGCTGTACGCGGTGTCGACGTGCGTCGATCACGCGTACACACCGCGGCGGCACCATGGCGGCCATGTCGGACAACACTTCCGGGGAGACCCGGGCACTCGCCCTGCCCACCCTGCTGCGGGGCGCGATCGAAGCCGCCCGGGACGAGGCCGAGAAGCTCGGCGACCTGCCGGACCACCTCGTCGCGGAACTGCGCGCGTCGGGCGCCTTCAGCCTGCTCACCCCCGCCGCGTACGGCGGGCTGGAAGTCCCGGTCACCACCGCGCTGGCCGTGTACGAGCACTTCGCCCGGATCGACCCCGCCACCGCGTGGGTCGTCTGGAACGCCAACTTCGGCTTCACCGCCGCGATGCTGAGCGAGGCGGGCGCCGCGAAGATCTGGACCGGCGGCGGCGAGCCGGTGTTCGCCAACGCGGGCCAGCCGGGCACCGCCGTCGCGGTCGAGGGCGGTTACCGGCTGTCCGGCCGGTGGCGCATCGTCAGCGGCGTCGACCACGCCGAGTGGTTCGTCCCGCTCGGTGTCGTGATGGACGGCGAGCAGCCCGCGATGACCGAGGCCGCCGCCCCGCACGTGCGCCTGTTCCACGTCTCGCGCGATCAGCTGAAGATCGAGCAGACCTGGCACGTCAGCGGCCTGCGCGCGACCGGCAGCCACACCGTCGTCGTCGAGGACGCCTTCGTCCCCGCCGAGCTGACCGCGGACATCGCCGCGCCGCTGCGCCTGGACCGCCCCCTCTACCGCGTCAACCCGGTCCTGCTGGTCTTCGCCGGCTGCACCGCCGTCGCGCTGGGCGCCGTCCAGCAGGCGATCGACGAGCTGGTCGCGCTCGCCCCCGGAAAGACCACCGCGTTCGGCGGCCTGCTCGCCGAGCAGCCCCGCGTGCAGGAGCTGCTGGCCCGCCACGAGACCGCGGTGCGCGCCGCGCGGCTGTTCCTGTTCGACGTGACCAGGCGGATCGACGACACCGCAGCCCGCGGCGCGCCGGTCACGCTGAACCTGCACGCCGACTTGCACTCGGCGATGGCCCACGCCGCGACGGTCGGCCGGGAAGCCCTCGTCGCGGTGTACGAGCTGGGCAGCTCCACCTCGCTCTACCTGGGCAACCGGCTGGAACGGCTGCACCGGGACGGGATGGCCGCGTTGCAGCACGTCAACCAGGCGCCGGAGTTCTTCGGCGGCTCGGGCCGGGTGCGGCTGGGCCTGGACCACGGGCTGCCGCTGTTCTGATGGCATCGGGGATTTCCCGCTCCTTGGGCAGCCACCACCGCGTGGCGGGTCGCTGCCTGGACGAACCGGTTGAGCCGGGCCGAGCGCACCGATTTCGGTATCGTCGCCGTCGGGACATCGAGGGCAGGGGTGCGGCGGGATGGGGTTGTTCGGACGGGAAACCGAGCTCAAGAGACTTCGCGAGCTCGTGGACGGCCCGGGGGGGTGCACGGGTTTCCTGCTGACCGGGGAAGCCGGCATCGGGAAGTCCGCGCTCGTCGCGGAAGCAGCCGCCGCCGCGTCGGTCGCCGGGGTGCGCGTGCTGACCGCCACCGGGGTGGAGGCCGAGCAGAACCTCGCCTACGCGGGCCTGCACCAGCTGCTCTACCCGGTGCGGGCCGGGATCGACGCGCTGCCCGCGCCGCAGAAGGCCGCGTTGCGGACCGCGCTCGGCCTCGCCGACGGGGACGAGCCCAGCACCTACCTGGTCGGTCTGGCGGCGCTGACCCTGCTGGCCGAGGAGGCCGCGGACCGGCCGCTGCTGCTCGTCGCCGAGGACGTGCACTGGCTCGACCGCGCGAGCGTCGACGTGCTGGCCTTCGTGGCCCGCCGGATCGACGCCGAGCCGGTCGCCCTGATCGCGACCCTGCGCGACGGTGACCGCTCACCGCTGCAGGACGCCGGGCTGACCCCGATGCCGGTCGAGCGGCTGTCCGACGAAGACGCCGTGGGCCTGCTCGACTCGGTCGCCCCGGACCTGGACCCGCCGGCGCGGGAGCAGGTGCTCGCCCAGGCGGCGGGCAACCCGCTCGCGCTGGCCGAACTGCCCGCCGCCGTGGCCGAAGCGGGCGTGCTCGATCCCGTGCTGCCGCTCAGCGACCGCCTGGAACGGGCCTTCACCGCCCGGGTCGCCGACCTGCCCGCCCCGGCCCGCACCGCGCTGCTGGTCGCGGCGCTCGGGCAGAGCGACTCGGTCGCCGAAACGCTGTCCGCCACCGGGCTCGTCCTGCAGGACACCGTCGAGGTCGACGTGCTGACCCCGGCGGTGGCCGCCGGCCTCGTCGACGTCGCGGTGGGGGCGGTGACGTTCCGGCACCCGCTGATGCGGTCGGCCATCCCGGCGGCCGCGACGCTCGCCGAGCGCAGGCAAGCGCACCTGGCGCTCGCGGCGACACTGGTCGCGCACCCGGACCGGCGGGCCTGGCACCAGGCCGCCGCGACCACGAGCGCCGACGAGGCGGTGGCCGGGGAACTGGACGACGTCGCCGAACGGGCCCGCCGCCGCGGCGCGGCCACGGCCGCGATCGCCGCGCTCGAACAGGCCGCCCGGTTGTCCGAGCGGCCGGACCGGCGCGCGGTCCGCCTGCTGCGCGCCGCGGAGCTGGCAGGTGACTGCGGCCGGCGCGAGACGGTCGACCGGCTGGTCCGCGAGGCGCAGACCCTGGAACTCACCCCGCGCCAGCAGGTCGCCGCGGCGTGGCTGCTCAGCGCGTTCGAGGACGGGGTGCGCGAGGACATCACGCGCGTCGCGGAACTCGGCGAACTGGCCGCGCAGGTCGCCGGCGACGGCCACACCGAAGCCGCGGTGCGCATCCTGTGGAGCACCGCGATGCGCTGCTTCTGGTCCGAACCCGGCCCGGAGACCCGGCGCGCGCTGCTGGCCGTGTCGGACCGGCTGCCGCTGCCCGCCGACGATCCACGTCAGGTCGCGATCGCCGCCTACGTCGCACCTTTCGAGCGCGGCGAGACCGTGCTCGACGGGCTGCGCACCCTGGCCGGCTCGGCGGGGGCGAACTCCGCGGTCGACCGCTACCTGGGCAGCGCGTCCCTGCAGGTCGGAGCGTTCGACCTGGCCGCGCGGTTCTCCGCGGCGGCCGCGCCGGGGCTGCGGGCCCAGGGGCTGCTCGGGCTGCTGCCGCGGGCGCTGGCCGTGCAGGCGTGGAGCCGCACCCGGCTCGGCGATCTGGCCACCGCGGTGCCGATCGCCGCCGAGGCCGCCCAGCTCGCCAAGGAGACGCAGCAGCCGTTCATGTTCGGCCTGGCCACAGCGGTGCAGGCCGAGATCGCCGCGTTGCGGGGCGAGCACGAGCAGGCCACCGCGCTGGCCGACGAGGCCGAGCGGGCCGGGCTCGCCGCGGGCGCCCGGCCGGTGCTGGCGACCGTCCAGCTCGCCCGCGGGCTCACCGCGCTGAGCGAGGGCCGCTACGAAGACGCGTTCGCCGACCTGCGCCGCGTGCTCGACCCGGCCGATCCGGCCTACCAGCTGGCGTTGCGGGCGTACTTCCTCGCCGAGCTGACCGAGGCGGCGGTCCGATCCGGACAGAGCGACACGATGCGGGACATCCTGGCGGAGATGGAACCGCTCGGGAAGACGACCTCGTCCCCGGCGCTCCACATCGGACTGCGGTACGCGCGGGCGGTGCTGGCCTCCACCGACGACGCCGAGGAGCTGTTCCTGGAGGCGTTGCGGGCGGATCTGACCGGGTGGCCGGCCGAGCGCGGGCGGGTGCACCTGGCGTTCGGGGAGTGGTTGCGGCGGCAGCGGCGGGTGGTGGAGTCGCGGACGCACCTGCGGACCGCGCGGGAGACGTTCGACGCGCTCGGGATGACCGCGTGGGGTGAGCGGGCGCGGCGGGAGTTGCGCAGCGCGGGGGAGTCGAGCCCGAACCGCGGCCCGGACGCGCGGGAGAAGCTGACGCCGCACGAGCTGAGCATCGCCGAGCTGGCCGCGCAGGGGCTGACCAACCGGGAGATCGGGCAGCGGCTGTACCTGTCGCACCGCACGGTCGGCACCCACCTGCACCGGATCTTCCCGAAACTGGGTGTGAGCTCCCGCGCCGACCTGGCCGGGATCCTGGAAAACCTGGGGTGACGTACACGCGCAGCGTCATCCGACGGGCGCGGAACCCCGTGCGTGGTGCCTAGCGTCGTCGACGTCAACGGGTACCTCGCACGGGAGAGTTTCGAGATGATCAGCAGGAGACTGTTCGGGCAGACGATCGCGGCGGGCGCGGCGGCGGCGTCGCTGGCCGCGTGCTCGCCGAAGGGGGCGCCCGCCGCGGCTCCCGCTCCGGCGACGGGCGCGGACCTGCGGACGGGCTCCGGCGAGCACACCTCGCTCGGCCCGGTCAAGCAGGTCACCGCCGGGGTGCTGGACATGGGTTACTTCGAGTTCGGGCCGGCGACCGGGCAGCCGGTGGTGCTGCTGCACGGCTGGCCCTACGACCCGTACAGCTATGTCGACGTCGCGCCGCTGCTGGCCGCCCAGGGCTACCGGGTGATCGTGCCGTTCCTGCGCGGGTACGGCAGCACCACGTTCCTTTCGGCGCAGACCGTGCGCAACGGGCAGCAGTCGGCGATCGCGCTCGACGTCATCGCCCTGCTGGACGCGCTCAAGATCGACAAGGCGGCCTTCGGCGGCTACGACTGGGGTTCACGCACGGCCGCGATCATCGCCGCGTTGTGGCCGGAGCGGGTCAAGGCGCTGGTCGCGGTGAGCGGCTACCTGATCACGAACCTGGCGGCGAACCAGCAGCCGCTGGCGCCCGCGGCTGAGCTGGGCTGGTGGTACCAGTACTACTTCGCGACCGAGCGCGGCGTGCTGGGCTACACGATGAACCGGCACGACTTCAACAAGCTGATCTGGAAGAACGCGTCCCCGGCGTGGAACTTCGACGACGCGACGTTCGACCGCAGCGCGGCGGCGTTCGAGAACCCGGACCACGTGGCGATCGTGGTGCACAACTACCGCTGGCGGCTCAGTCTGGCCCCGGGCGAGCCGCAGTACGACGTCTACGAGCAGAAGCTGCAGACCGCGCCGGCGATCACGGTCCCCACGATCACGATCGGCAGCGACTTCGACGGCGCGGCGGCGGACGGCACGGCGTACCGGAGCAAGTTCACGGGCAAGTACGACCACCGCGTGTTCGCCGGCATCGGGCACAACGTGCCGCAGGAGGCGCCGCAACCGTTCACGCGAGCGATCGTGGACGCGGACCACCTCTAGGGCTGGACGGTCTACTGAGGACAGACGCTCGGGGCGCCACGCCCCGAGCGTTTCTCTTTACCCGCACCCCGCCGCCGGCCGCCAACGCAACGCCCTCAGCAGCCCGCCCAGGCCCCTCCCCACCCCCGATCCCCAGCCCAGTTCGGCGGCCGATCAGGGGTTGTCAAGGTACTCTTTCCAGCCTTGACAACCCCTGC
>NZ_JBEXTZ010000047.1:0-63750 GCF_040614195.1 Amycolatopsis sp. NPDC006125 | reverse complement strand
TCAGCGTTCGACTTGCATGTGTTAAGCACGCCGCCAGCGTTCGTCCTGAGCCAGGATCAAACTCTCCAACAATGCTAGAAAATCGATCCGGCTATTCTCATAGCCTCAAAGGAACCCACAAAGGGTTCTAGCTAATCAACTGGCTTTAGCTCATCAATACACTGTTGAGTTCTCAAACAACACGAAGCTGCTGCTTCTATAAAGCTTTTGTGTTCTCGCGGAGGGCGTCAGCAACCCTACTGGTTTAGTAGTAGTGGTTGGCGACCCACCCGCGGGCCGACCAAGAACTTTACCCGGTTCGGTTCGCGGTGTCAACACCGCCCGACCCTGGTCCGTCCGCCGGGGCTTTCGGCCCCGTCGTCCCGGTCTCCCTGGCGACGAAGAGAAGATTACATGCCCCGGAACCCCCCTGAAACAGGGGGGTCCCTTAACGGCATTTCCCCTGGTCAGAGCACCGGCAGGAGCGTCTTGAGCTCGTACGGCGTGACCGAGCGCCGGTAGGCGTCCCACTCGGCGCGCTTGTTCCGGAGGAAGAAGTCGTAGACGTGCTCGCCGAGCGCGTCGGGCAGCAGCTCGGACTTCTCCATCTCGGCGAGAGCCTCGCCGAGGTTCTGCGGCAGCTGGTCGTACCCGGCCGCGCGGCGCTCGGCGTCGCTCATCGACCAGATGTTGTCCTCGGCCGCCGGCGGCAGCTCGTAGCCCTTCTCGATCCCCTTCAACCCGGCGGCGATCACGACCGAGTACGCCAGATAGGGGTTGCAGGCGGAGTCGATCGTGCGGATCTCGACCCGTCGCGACGACGCCTTGCCCGGCGAGTAGTTCGGCACCCGCACCAGCGCGGACCGGTTCGCCCGGCCCCACGACACCGTGGTCGGCGCCTCTCCCCCGCTGATCAGCCGCTTGTACGAGTTCACCCACTGGTTGGTGACGGCGGAGATCTCCCGCGCGTGGTGGAGCAGGCCGGCGACGAAGGCCTTGCCCGTCTCGGACAACTCGTACGGGTCTTCCGGGTTGTGGAACGCGTTGCGGTCGCCCTCGAACAACGACACGTGCGTGTGCATCCCCGAGCCGGGCTGCTCGGTGAACGGTTTCGGCATGAACGTCGCACGCACCCCCTGGGTCAGCGCGACCTCCTTGACCACATACCGGAACGTCATGACGTTGTCGGCCATGGTCAGCGCGTCGGCGTAGCGCAGGTCGATCTCCTGCTGCCCCGGCGCGCCCTCGTGGTGGCTGAACTCGACCGAGATGCCCATCGCCTCCAGCGCCTCGATGGCGTGGCGGCGGAAGTGCGTCGCCGTGGCGTGACTGGCCTGGTCGAAGTACCCGCCGTTGTCCGCGGGCTCCGGCTCGCTGCCGTCCGACGGCAACGACGAGAGCAGGAAGAACTCGATCTCCGGGTGCACGTAGCAGGTGAACCCGGCCTCCCCCGCCTTCGACAGCTGGCGCCGCAGCACGTGCCGCGGGTCGGCCCAGGACGGCGACCCGTCGGGCATCGCGATGTCGCAGAACATCCGCGCGGAGTAGTGCCCGCCCTCCGGGGTCTCCCAGGGCAGCACCTGGAACGTCGACGGGTCGGGCTTCGCGACCATGTCCGATTCGTAGACGCGCGCGAAGCCTTCGATGGCCGATCCGTCGAACCCGATCCCGTCGCTGAAGGCGCCCTCCAGCTCGGCGGGGGCCACCGCCACCGACTTCAGGAAACCGAGTACGTCGGTGAACCACAGACGGACGAACCGGATGTCACGTTCTTCCAGCGTGCGCAGCACGAACTCCTGCTGGCGATCCATGGCCGCACCCTACGCATGGCGTGTTAACGGCATGTTTCGTGGTTCCGGTGTTGCCCTGACGGAGGGAATGACCAGCGACATCACCGCAGCCAGCGCGCACAATCCGCCCGAGATGTACCACGCGAGGTCGTAACTCCCGGCGTGGTCGTGGATCAGGCCGGCGCCCACCGCGGCGATCGACGCGCCGACCTGGTGGGACGCGAAGACCCAGCCGAACACGATGGGACCGCTCAGGCCGAAGTGCTCACGCGCCAGCGCCACCGTCGGCGGCACCGTGGCGACCCAGTCCAGGCCGTAGAAGATGATGAAAGCCCACATCGGCGGCTCGGTGGTGGGCGCGAACAGGTGCGGCAGCACGATGAGCGACGCGCCGCGCAGGAAGTAGTACACGCCGAGCAGGATCCGCGGGTTGACGCGGTCGGTGAGCCAGCCGGAGGCGATCGTGCCTGCCACGTCGAAGATGCCGACCAGCGCGAGCAGCGAGGCCGCGGTTGTCGGCGGCATCCCGTGCTCGTGCGCCGCGGGCACGAAGTGGGTCTGGATCAGGCCGTTGGTGGAGGCCCCGCAGATCGCGAACCCGCCGGCGAGCAGCCAGAACGCCCGCGTCTTCGCGGCCTGCCCCAGCACCTGCAGCGCGCGCCGGGCCGCTCCAGTCGACGGCGGCAACTCCTCGGCCTCGGTCGCGCCGTACGCGGTCAGGCCGATCTCGCTCGGGTGGTCGCGCAGGAAGATCAGGGTGATCGGCACGACCGCGAGCGCGGCGAAGGACACCACCAGCGACGCGGTCCGCCAGCCGTCGTTCGTGGCGATCGCGGCGAGCAGAGGCAGGAACACCAGCTGCCCGGCCGCGCCCGCGGCGGTCAGGATGCCGCTGACCAGGCCGCGGTGGCGGACGAACCAGCGCGCGGTCACGGTCGCGACGAACGCCAGCGCCATCGAGCCGGTCCCCAGCCCGACCAGCACGCCCCAGCACAACAGCAGCTGCCAGCTCGCGGTCATGAACACCGTCAGACCGCTGCCCGCCGCGACCAGGACCAGCGCGCCGGTCACGACCTTGCGCATGCCGAGGCGCTCCATCAGCGCAGCGGCGAACGGCGCGGTCAGGCCGTAGAGCAGGAGGTTGATCGACACGGCGGCCGAGATCGTGGCCGTCGACCAGCCGAACTCCTCGTGCAGCGGGTCGATCAGCACGCCGGGGGTGGCGCGGAACCCGGCGGCGCCGACCAGCGCGACGAAGGCCGCGAAGGCGACGAACCAGGCCGGGTGGATGCGCGACTTCGTTCTTGTCACCGGTACATGCTCGCCGACCGCGATCACCCGGACGAGTGGCCGGAGCGCCAATATGTGCAAGAATCCGGCCATGCACCGGGTTGTGGTCCTCGCGGTCTCCGAAGTGGTCGGGTACGACCTGAACATCGCGCCGCTCGTGTTCGGCACCGCGGCACAGGACGGCGAACCGCTCTACGACGTGCGGGTTTGCGGGGTCAACGACCGGCCGGTGCGGGTCAGCCACGGCTACGACGCGCAGCTCGGCCACGGCCCGGAAGCACTGGAGGACGCCGACACCGTCGTCATCCCCGGCACCCGCGTGCACGGGCCGCGGCGCGATGGCGTGCTGCCGCCCGACCTGGCCGCGGCGCTGGCCCGGATCCCGTCATCGGCGCGGCTCGTGTCGATCTGCACCGGCGCCTTCGTGCTGGCCGCCGCCGGCGTGCTCGACGGCCGCCGCGCGACCACCCACTGGGCGCACGCGCCCGCCTTCCGGCGCCTCTACCCGCAGGTCGACCTGGACGAGAACGTGTTGTTCGTGGACGACGGCGACGTTCTGACCTCCGCGGGGCTGGCCGCCGGCGTGGACCTGTGCCTGCACCTCGTGCGGTCCGACCACGGCAGCGCGGTCGCCAACCACGTCGCCCGCTACTGCGTGGTGCCGCCGTGGCGCGACGGCGGGCAGTCGCAGTTCATCGAGCAGCCACTGCCCGAGGCCGACGGCAGCACCGCCGCGACGCGCGCGTGGGTGCTGGAGCGGCTCGGCGAACCGCTCGACCTGGCCGCGCTCGCGAAGCACGCGGGCATGAGCGTGCGCACCTTCAGCCGCCGCTTCCGCGCGGAGACCGGGCAGTCGCCGCGGGCATGGCTGAACCAGCAGCGGGTGCTGCACGCCCGCCACCTGCTGGAGACCACGGATCTGCCCGTCGACCGGGTCGCGGCCGAGTCGGGGCTGGGCACCGCGGCTTCGCTGCGGCAGCACCTCAACGCGGCGATCGGCGTCGCTCCGCTGGCATACCGCCGGACCTTCGCCCGCCGCTGATCGCTACCTTGGACGCATGCTCCGCCGACGCACCGCCGGTGTCCTCGCCCTGGTCCTGGCGCTGTCCACCGCCTGTTCGGCCGCGCCAGAGGAACCGCTCCCCGACGGGCGCGCGCTCGTGGACGCCGCCGAGACGAGCCTGAACGGGATCCGCAGCGTGCGGTTCGACTTCAGCGTCAGCTCGACCATCCCCGGCCTGGACATCCGCGAGGTCAAGGGGCAGGCCAGCAAGGACGGCGGGCCGCACGGCACCGCGATCGGGCAGGCCGACGTGCAGGCCTCGGCGGACCGGTTCGAGCTGGACTACGTGCTCGTCGGTGAGACGCTGTTCCTCACCGACACCAAGGGCCAGCAGCGGCAGGCCCCCGTGCCCGCCGACTACAACCCGATGACGCTGCTCGACTCCGAGCGCGGCCTGCCCAAGCTGATGTCGGAGGCGACCGCGCTGAAGACGGAGACGAAGGAGGACGTCCTCGGCGTCGAGGCCTACCGGGTCACCGGCGAGCTGGCGAAGGACGTCATCTCCAGCGTCATCCCCGGCATCCAGGCCGACGTGGACATCAAGTTCTGGGTCACCAAGGCCGAGCCGCGCAACCTGGTGCGCGTCTGGATCCAGGTGCCGCCGCGGCAGCCGAACGAGGGCGCCATCCAGCTGGAACTGGCGCTGTCCGACCAGAACGTGCCCGTCGGGACGTCCACCGGCGGTTAGGCCTGGCAGCGGGTGCCCGGGGCCGGCTGGGAGCCGTCCACCAGGTAGTCCAGTCCGGCGACGTCGACGCACATGTTGCCGTGCAGGAACGCGGTGTGCTGGGTGCCGTCGACGGTGAGCAGCCCGCCGTGGAAGAGGTTCGCGAGGGTGACGCCGGCCTGGTACGGGGTGACCGGGTCGCCGGTCGTCGAGATGACCAGTGGTGGCGCGGCGGAGGTGACCGTCGGCCGGTGCGGCTGGGACGTGCTGGGCACCGGCCAGCTCGCGCACACGTCGAGTTCGCCCTGGTCGGGGCGGCCCCAGCCGAGGAACGGCGCGGCGTCGACCATCCGCTGCCGGGACACCGCCGGATCGACCGCACGCGGGTTGTCCACGCAGCGCACGGCGTAATAGGCGTCCTGCAGCGACGAGTACCGCCCGTCCGCGTCGCGCTCGTAGTAGCCGTCGGCGAGCCGGAGCAGGACCGAGCCGTCACCGCCGCGCAGCAGGCCGAGCCCGGTGTTGAGGAACGGCCAGGACTGGCTTGAGTACATCGCCTCGACCACGCCCGTGATGGCGTCCCGGTAGGACAGCCGCCTGCCGTCGCCGGTCTTCGCCGGAGCGCCGACCAGCGGCTGGACCAGGTTCTGGAACTCGGCCGCCGCCTTCGCCGGGTCCCGGCCCAGCGCGCAGCCGTCGTGGCGCGCGCACTCGGCGGCGAACTCGCCGAACGCGCGGGAGAACCCGGCGCCCTGCGCGACCAGCGAATCCGGATCGGTCGCCGCCGGGTCGATCGCGCCGTCCAGCAGCAACGCGCGGACCCGCTCCGGGAACGCCTCGGCGTAGCTGTAGCCGATCTGGGTGCCGTAGGAGTAGCCGAGGTAGCTCAGCTTCGCCTCGCCCAGCGCGGCCCGCAGGACGTCGAGGTCTTTGACCACGTCCCGCGTGCCCATGTTCGCCAGCATCGCGTCGCCGTGCTCGGTGCGCTGGGCGCACTTCGCCGCGAAGTCCTTCGCCTCCCCGGTCCACGCGGCGTCCGAGGCGCCCGGGTTGCCCGCCCGTTCGGCGTCGCGTTCGGCGTCGGTCAGGCACTGCACGCGCGGCTGGCTCGCGCCGACCCCGCGCGGATCGAAGCCGACGAAGTCGAACCGCAGGCCGATCGCGTTGTTCGACACCGTCGGCACCAGCCGGGCGGCCGCTTCCATGCCGGAACCGCCAGGGCCGCCCGGGTTCATGACCAGCGAGCCGATGCGGTGGGCCGGGTCGAGCGCCTTGTGCCGCAGCACGCCGACGGTGATCGTCTCGCCGCGCGGGTTCGCGTAGTCCAGCGGAACGGTCAGCCGGGCGCACTCCACACCGGGCGTGCGGAACGCCTCCGCGCTCTGCTGCCCCGTCGCGTACGCCGCGCAGTCACCCCACGCGAGCCGCTGGTCGTAGAAGCGGTCGAGCGCGTGGACGTCCGCCACCGGCGAGGGTGACGGCGGCGGCGCGGTGGCCTGCGTGGTGCACGCAGTCAGCGTGACGGCCAGCAGGCCCGCGGCGAGCAGCCTCCGGCGGCGGGGAAAACGCATCTCTCACATCGTGCCAGTCCGGTCACCGAGAGGTACAGCGCGCGCCTTCCGCAGGCAGGGTCCCGTCGATCAGGTAGGCGGTGCCGATGTCGTCCACGCAGTCGACTCCCTGCAGGAAGACGGTGTGCTGGGTGCCCTCGAACGTCAGCAGCGCGCCCTTCATCGCCTTCGCGAGGTTCACCCCCGCCTGGTACGGGGTGGCTGGATCGTTCGTGGTCGAGATCACCAGGACCGGCGGCACGCCGGCGACGTTCGGCTCGTGCGGCTCCGAGGTGTTGGGCACTGGCCAGAACGCGCACGGGTCGAGCGCGGCACCGTTGGGCCTGCCGTCGTCGAGGAAGGGCGCCACCTGGTCGTAGCGGTTCTCCGCCTCGAGGATCTCGGCGCGGTCGGTCACCGGCGGGTCGTCGACGCAGCGGATCGCGGTGAAGGCGTCCTGCGTGTTGGCGTAGTTGCCGCTGGCGTCGCGCTCGTTGTACTGGTCGGCCAGCGCCATCAACGTGGTGCCCTGGCCGCTCTTCAGCTCGTTGAGCCCGGCGTTCAGCGGCGCCCACAACTGCTGCGAGTACAACGCCTGGATCGCGCCGAGCGTGGCGTCGTCGTAGCTGAGGACCCGGCCGTCGCGGAGGCGGACCGGGTTCTCGATCAGCGGCCGCACCAGGTTCTGGAAGGCCCGGGTCGCGCCGGCCGGGTCGGTGCCGAGCGCGCAGTCGCGGCGGGCGGCGCACCACCTGGCGAAGTCGTTGAACGCGACGCCGAAGCCCTGCCCCTGCGCGACCAGCGACTCGACCTCGTCCTGGCTCGGGTCCAGCGCGCCGTCGAGGACCATGGCGCGCACGTTCTGCGGGAACGCTTCGGCGTAGGTGTAGCCGATCCGCGTGCCGTAGGAGTAGCCGAGGTAGGTCAGCTTCTCCTCGCCCAGCGCCGACCGCAGGACGTCCATGTCCTTGACGACGTCGCGGGTGCCGAGGTTCGCGAGCATCGCGGTGCCGAACCGGGTCCGCTCGGCGCACTTGTCGGCGAATTCCTTGGACTCGGCGTCCTGCCGGGCCACGCCTGCCGGGCTGCCGTCGGCCTCGAGGTCCTCGGCGCGCTGCTCGTCCCGCTCCGCGTCGGTCAGGCAGGTCACGTCGGGTTCGCTGGCGCCGATTCCGCGCGGGTCGAAGCCGACGATGTCGAAGCGCTTGCCGAGGTCGGTGTTCGCGACCCGCGGCGCGAGGCCGGCGGCGGCGTACATGCCGGAGGCGCCGGGGCCGCCCGGGTTGAGCACGAGCGCCCCGAGCCGGTCGCCCGTCGCCTTCTGCCGGAGCACGCCGATCGTGATCGTGTCGCCCTGCGGCTTCGTGTAGTCCAGCGGCACGGTCAGCCGGGCGCACTGGAGAGCATCAGCGCGGAAGGCGGACCTGATGTCGTCCGAAGTCGCGTAAGGTGCACAGTCGCCCCAGGTCAACGGCTGTGCGTAGAACCGCTCCAGCCCGGCGGGCACTGCCCCGGCCGGGCCGGCCGACTCGGTGGTCGCCGTCGGCGCGGGAGCCGGCGTGGGCTCCGGCGAGGTGCAGGCCGCGACCGGCACCAGCAGGCAGGCGCCGAGGACGGCGGCTCGTATGGACCGGGACCTGGCTCGCTGAAGGAAGCGCACGTCGTGATCGTGCCATCCTGAGTGGGAACACAGGTGCACCGCCACCTCGTTGGCTGGTGGGTTGCGCGCGAGAAGGACAGGAGACCACGGGTGCCAGCACTGATCAGCCGGATGGGCAAGCGGCTGCGCAAGCTCATCGAGCGACCGGGCAGCGTCGAGCTGACCAAGTACGAGGCGCTGCTGCCGGACATCGAGGCGCTCGAACCCGAGCTGGAGGCCCTGAGCGACGCGGAGCTGACCGAGCGCGCGGGCAAGCTCCGCCTGGAGGCCGAGCTCGGCGACTCGCAGCTGGTGGAGCTGTGCGCGCTCGGCCGCGAAGCCGCGCGGCGGGCGCTGGACGAGCGCGCGTTCGACGTGCAGCTGCTCGGCACGATGGGCCTGCTGTCCGGGCACGTCGTGCAGATGCAGACCGGTGAGGGCAAGACGCTGGCGGGCGCGCTGGCGGCCGCGGGGTACGCGCTGCAGGGCAAGCGCGTGCACGTCATCTCCGTCAACGACTACCTGGCCCGCCGCGACGGCGAGTGGATGAAGCCGGTGTACGACCTGCTCGGCGTCACCGTCGGCTGGGTCGACGGCAGCCTCACCCGCGAGGAGCGGCGCGCGGCCTACGACGCCGAGGTCACCTACGGCGCGGTCAGCGAGATCGGGTTCGACATGCTGCGCGACCGGCTCGTCACCCGCGCCGAGGACGTCGTCCAGCCCGCCCCGGAGGTCGCGATCATCGACGAGGCCGACTCGGTGCTGGTCGACGAGGCGCGGGTCCCGCTGGTCATGGCCGGTTCGGTGGACCAGGCGGTCGCCGACACCGAGGTCGCCAACGTGGTCCGGCGGCTGCGGCTGGGCCTGCACTACGAGACCGACACCGACGGCCGCAACGCGTGGCTGACCACGGCCGGCGCGTCCGTCGTGGAGAAGGCGCTCGGCGGGGTCGACCTGTACAGCGAGTCCGGCTCCGAGCGGCTGGCCGCCGTCAACGTCGCCCTGCACGCGCACGCGCTGCTCACCCGCGACGTCGACTACCTGGTGCGCGAGGGCAAGGTCGAGCTGATCAACGCCTCCCGCGGCCGGGTCGCCGAGCTGCAGCGCTGGCCGGACGGGCTGCAGGCCGCGGTCGAGGCGAAGGAGCAGGTCGCGCCCACCGACCGCGGCGAGATCCTGGACTCGATCACCGTGCAGGCCCTGATCGCCCGGTACCCGCAGGTCGCGGGCATGACCGGCACCGCGGTCGCGGTCGCCGAGCAGTTGCGCGAGTTCTACCAGCTCGAAGTGGCGGTCATCCCGCCGAACAAGCCGAACGTCCGCGAGGACCTCGACGACCGGATCTTCGCCTCGCCGTCGCACAAGCTGCGCGCGATCGTCAAGGAGATCCGCGAGGTGCACGAGACCGGGCGGCCGATCCTCGTCGGCACGCAGGACGTCGCGGAGTCCGAGGAGCTCGCCGAGAAGCTGGCGAAGGCCGACCTGCCGTGTGTCGTCCTCAACGCGCGCAACGACGCCGAGGAAGCCGCGATCATCGCCGAGGCGGGCAAGTTCGGCGCGATCACCGTGTCCACCCAGATGGCGGGCCGCGGCACCGACATCCGGCTGGGCGGCGCGGACGGCAAGGACCGCGAACGCGTCGCCGAGCTGGGCGGTCTGCACGTCATCGGCACCGCGCGGTACCCGTCGAGCCGTCTGGACGGCCAGTTGCGCGGCCGGTCCGGCCGCCAGGGCGACCCGGGCAGCGCGGTGTTCTTCGCGAGCCTGAACGACGAGCTGGTCACGTCGAACGCGCCGGACGTGCCCGATGGCATCGACGCGGACGACTCGGGCGAGATCACCGACCCGGCGGCCAAGCGCCACATCGACCACGCGCAGCGCGTCGCCGAGGGCGTCGACCTGGAGATCCACCGCAACACCTGGCGCTACACGCGGCTGATCGAGCACCAGCGGCGCGAGTTGCTGGAGTACCGCGACGAGCTGCTCCGGACCGACGCGGCCGCGGAGGCGCTGTCCGGCGAGAAGCGCTACGACGAGCTGACCGAGAAGGTCGGCGAGGAGAAGGCGAAGCAGGTCTGCCGCGAGATCATGCTGTACCACCTGGACCAGATGTGGTCGGACCACCTCGCGTTCCTCACCGACGTGCGGGAGAGCATCCACCTGCGCGCGCTGGCGCGGGAGACGCCGCTGGACGAGTTCCACCGCATCGCGATCCCGGAGTTCCGCAAGATCGTGCCCGCGATCAAGGAGCGGTCCGCCGAGACGCTCGCCGACGCGGAGATCGGCGACGACGGGATCGACCTGGCGGCCTCCGGCGTGCGGCGGGCCAGCTCGACGTGGACGTACCTGGTGCACGACGCGCCGTTCGACGCGGGCTTCGAGGAGACGCTGCGGCAGGTGCGCAGCCTGTTGCGGCGCAAGAAGAACTGAGCGGGCATCCGGGGCGTGGCCGACAATGAGGTCATGCTCCGGATCGCGCTGGCCCAGGTGAACCCGACCGTCGGCGACCTCACGGCCAACGCGGCGCAAACCGTGACGTGGGCCCGCAAGGCCGCCGAGGCGGGGGCGCACGTCGTCGTGTTCCCCGAGATGTCGCTGACCGGGTACCCGGTCGAGGACCTCGCGTTGCGGCGGACCTTCGCGGAAGCGTCGCGCTCCGCGTTGCGGGCGTTGGCTGCTTCGCTGGCGGACGCGGGTTGCGGCGAGCTGCTCGTGTACGTGGGCTATCTCGACCTGGACGACGTCGGTCCCCGTGACGCGGCAGCCGCCCTGTGGCGCGGCGAGGTGGTCGCGCGGCAGTTCAAGCACCACCTGCCGAACTACGGCGTGTTCGACGAGCAGCGGTGGTTCAAGGCGGGGCGGACGCTGGACGTGCTGCGGTTCCACGGCTGCGACATCGGCATGGTGATCTGCGAGGACCTCTGGCAGGACGGCGGGCCGGTGTCCGCGCTCGGGGCGGCCGGGGTCGGCGTGGTGGTGTCGCCGAACGCCTCGCCGTACGAACGGTCCAAGGACGACATCCGGTTGCCGCTGGTCGCGCGGCGGGCGGCAGAGGCCGGCGCTCCCTTGGTCTACGCGAACCAGGTCGGCGGGCAGGACGACCTCGTGTTCGACGGCGACTCGTTCGTGGTCGGCGCGGACGGCTCGCTGCTCGCGCGGGCGCCGCAGTTGGTGGAGCACCTGCTGGTGGCGGATGTGTCCGTGGACGCGGTGGAGTGCGTGCCGGGGACGTACGAGGGGCTCGAGGTGCGGCGGCGGGTGCTGTCGGCGGATCCGGCGCCGGCGTACGAACCCTTGCCCGCTGCGGTGCGCGAGCCGTTGTCCGACGAGGCGGAGGTGTGGTCGGCGCTGGTCGTCGGGTTGCGGGACTACGTGCACAAGAACGGGTTCCGCTCGGTGATCTTCGGGTTCTCCGGCGGGATCGACTCCGCGGTGACGGCGGCGCTGGCGGTGGACGCGCTGGGGGCGGACTCGGTGCACGGGGTGTCGATGCCGTCGCGGTACTCGTCGGCGCATTCGCGGGACGACGCGGCGGAACTGGCGCGGCGGCTGGGATGCCACTTCCGGGTGGAGCCGGTCGAGGAGATGGTGCGGGTCTACGTGGATCAGCTCGGACTGTCGGGCCTGGCGGAGGAGAACATCCAGGCGCGGGTGCGCGGCATGCTCCTGATGTCACTGTCCAATATGGAGGGACATTTGGTGCTGGCGACCGGGAACAAGACCGAGCTGGCGGTCGGGTACTCGACGATGTACGGGGACGCGGTCGGCGGGTTCGCGCCGATCAAGGACGTGTTCAAGACGCAGGTGTGGGCGCTGGCCCGGTGGCGCAACGCCGCGGCCGAGAAACGCGGTGAGGTGCCGCCGATCCCGGAGAACTCGATCGCGAAACCGCCGTCGGCGGAGCTGCGGCCGGGGCAGCTGGACACGGATTCCCTGCCGGACTACGGGTTGCTGGACGACATCCTGGACGACTACGTCGAAGGCGACCGGGGTTACGCGGAGTTGGTCGAGGCCGGGTTCGCGCCGGAAACGATCGATCGGGTGATCCGGATGGTAGACCGTGCGGAGTACAAACGCCGCCAGTACCCGATCGGTACGAAGATAACTTTTAAGGCTTTCGGGCGAGATCGACGGCTGCCCATCACGAATTGCTGGCGCGGAGGGGAGTTCTGAGCCGGAAACTGTCGGACCCGGGTGCCATCATTCCCTCCATGCCCCTCCTGGAAGGAACTGTTGTCATGGCTGGGAATGTCCGTCCGGTGGCCGACGAGCGCGACGGCCTGCTCGCTTTTCTCGCGCAGCAGCGTTATGTCCTGCGTCTCGCGGCCCGTGGTCTGACCGACGCGCAGGCGCGGCTGACGCCCACGCGGAGCGCGCTGAGCATCGGCGGGCTGATCAAACACGTGACGAGCACCGAGCGACGGTGGATGGCGGCGGTGCGCGGTTCCCCTGTGGACAGCGATGGCGTGGCGGATTTCGTTGTGGGTGAAGGGGAAACGCTGTCCGATGTGCTGACCGCGTACGACTCGGCGGCCAGGGAGACCGAGGAGATCGTCGCCGGGATCCCGGATGTCGGGCAGCCGGTGCGGGTGCCGTGGCTCCCGGACGAAGTGGACGCGTGGACGGTGCGGTGGGTGCTGCTGCACCTGATCGAGGAAACCGCGCGGCACGCCGGGCACGCGGACATCCTGCGCGAACACATCGACGGCGCGACCGCGGTGCCACTGATGGCCGCGGCGGAGGGATGGCCCGTCAGACCGTGGCTGACGCCCCGCGCCCCCAGCGGCTGACGACGCTGCTGCGGTTGCGCTCGCTGGCGATGCGCTCGCAACCGAGCGGTTGGCGGCGCCTGTTTCCGCCGCTTCGGTCGCAGGCCCCGCCGGGAGCAACGTGCACCCCTCCCGACACGAGCCCGCCGCACTCGCACGCAAGAACACGCCAGCCGCCCCGACGGATGCGCGCCGAGCGCCCCTTGAAACCCGTACGCGACCGCGGCCACGGATAACCCGTCGGGCCATGACCCGACACGATGCCCGGCACCCTCCCACGGAAGGCTGCCATCCCACGCAAGAGGGTCACGCAAGAACCGAGCCTCCCACCGCCAAGCCCAGGCCCGGGCTTCACGACCCGGTCCCGAGCCAACTCCAAAGGAGATCCCTTGAACCGCAACCCACACGCCAGCCACCCCACCGGACGCACTCCCCCGGGCGCGCCGAATACCCGCTGAAACCTAACGCGAGCGCGGCCACGGATAACCCGTCGGACCGTGACCCGACACGACGCCCTCCCACAGAAGGCCGCCGTCCCACACGAGAAGGCCACGCAAGAACTCGCCTTCCCACCACCGCGCCCAGTCCCGCGCTTCGCAAGCCGGTCCCGAACCAACGTCAAAGGAGACCCCTTGAACAACAACCCACACGCCAGCCACCCCGTCGGGCGCGCTCCCCCGGGCCGGGCGCGCCCGCGTCAGAAGAGGGTCGGCTGGACGTCCGCGCCTTCGATGATGAGCATCTGCCGCTTGGTCTCCACCCCACCGCGTGCGGAGAACCCACCCATGCGGCGCCCGGCGGCCAGCACCCGGTGGCACGGCACGACGATCGGGAAGGGGTTGTGTCCCAGCGCCTGGCCGACGGCCTGCGCCGAACCCGGCATGCCCAGCCGGTGGGCGATGTCGCCGTAGGTGAGGGTCCGTCCGGGCGGGATGTTCCGCGCGATCTCGTACACGCGGCGGTTGAACTCCGGCACGCCCTGGTAGTCGAGAACGATCCCGAGCAGGTCCCGGCGCTCGCCGCGCAGGAGTGCGGTGATCTCGTCGATGGCGGCCTGGATCTCGTCCGGCGGCGTCGACTCGGCGGCCTCGGGGAAGGCGGCCCGGAGGCGGGCCCGTGTGGTGGCGGGGGCGCCGTCGGGCAGGCGGACGCCGGTCACACCGTGCTCGCCCCAGGCGATGCCGCAGTGACCGATCGCGGTGTCGAAGAGCGCGTAACCCAGTGCTGTCATGGTGTCCCCTCAGGCCGGGAGGGCCTGTGCCTCCAGCGTCTCCTTGATGACCGCGGTGCCTTGCTCCATCAAAGCACCGGTGCGGGCCGCGAGGGTTCCGGGGAGGAGGTCGGCGACCCAGACGAACCGGGTCCGGCCCGGTCCGTCGGCGAACACCTGCGAGACGCCGTTGTGGTGGCTGTAGGGCCCGCCGACGACGGACCAGACGAGCCGGTGCGCGTCGTCGTCGAGGTCGACCAGCACCTCGCGCACGACGGTGCCGTCGAAGAAGGTGACGATCCGGTCCGTGCCGTCCAGGCGCGTGTCGGTGACGAAGCCGGGGGCGAGGCGTTCGTGCAGCGCGCCCCAGTCCCGGAGAGCTGCCCAGACCACGGCGAGAGGAGTGTCGATCAGGGTTTCCGTACGTATCGAAGCCATGCGGTCAGCGTGCCGCGCGGCCGGCCCGGGGTCTTGAAGATTCTTGCGCTGCCCGGCGGGTACCCGGCGTCATGGGCACACTGCGGGTCGGCGTGGTCGCGTCGTTCGACTTCACCAGGGACGACGAGATCCGCCGCTGGCTGCCCGACGGAGTCGAGCTGGAGGTGCGCCGGACGGCCGAGGCCCCGGCCGACGACAACCTGACGATGGTGTCCGCGCTGGCCGATCCTGCGTACCTGACGGCCCCGGTCCGCGCGCTGTGCGACACGGGCGCCGCGGCGATCGCCTACGCCTGCACGGCCTGCAGTTTCGTGGGCGGTGAGGCAGGCGAACGCGCCCTGCGGCAAGCCATGGAGGCCGCTGGCGCACCTCGGGCGCTGACCACGTCCGGCGCGGTCGTCGACGCACTGCGGAGCGTCGGCGCGTGGCGGTTGGCCGTGGTGCACCCGTACGCGCCCGCGGTGGGCCGGCGCCTGCACAAGTACCTGACGGCGCACGGGTTCGAGATCACCAGGATCACCGGTTTCGCCCTGGCGGTCGACGAGGTCCCCGACGTCCAGCCCGAGGAGGTGACGGACCTGATCCGCGAGGGCGACACCCCCACGGCCGACGCGGTGTTCGTGAGCTGCACCGGCCTGCCCACTTACGACGTGATCGCGCCGCTGGAGCGGGAGCTGGGCAAGCCCGTGGTCACCGCGAACCAAGCCACGATGTGGGCACTGCTCCACAGCATGGGCGAAAAGGCCCTCGGCCCGGGACAACACCTGCTGGCGAGCTGACCCCAGCCGACGGCGTAGCCCTGAGGCGCGCCGCCGGCCGCGCGCGAACGGCCGGGCGCAACAAAGTGCCACGACGTTGGGGGTAGAGCGTCGGGCACCGGGGCGGGAGGCTGCGAAGGCCGTGTGGTTCGGGCCGCAGAGCGCCGCGGGCCCGGCCCTTTGCACCGCGCAGTGCCCGGGCGCCGGGGCGGCTGGCGCCCTGAGCACCCGGGGCCCCGGGTGCCGGAGCGGCAGGGTGCCCAGCGGACGCCCGGGTGACTGAGCACAGGGAAGCCCCGGATGCCGCGGCGGCAGGGCCTAGGGTGCCTGGGCGCTGCGGTGCCTGGACCCTGCGGTGCCTGGGCCCTGCAGTGCAGGGGCCTTGCGGTGCCGGGGCGCCTGGGCGGTAGGGCGTCGACCTTCGCGGGGCGCGGCGCCAATGGCGTCGGAACTGCAGAGCGGCAGTGCCTCCAGCCTCGCGCGACGCGGCGCCAAGGGCGCCGGACATGTGCACCGGAGCGGCACAGCGTCCGGGCGTCGAGCCTCAGGGGCGCGGCGGCAAGGGCGCCGGGACAAGAACGCCCGCACCAAGACGTCCCGGAATTGTCGTACCTGCGGGGTACCGTCGCGCGCATGGTGGCCGTTCTGTCCATTGCCTCGCGCGCGGGTGTCGTGGTGCGGCTTGTGCGTTGTGGGGGCGGGCACCGCGGGTGGTCGGCTCCTGAGGGGCGCTCCTCGCCGGAACTGGTGCTCGTTCGGCGCGGCTGGTTCCGGCGCCGGACGCGCGCCGGGGTCTTCGAGGCCGATCCGGCCGTCGGCTACCTCTCGCTGCCCGACGAGGAAGAGACCTTCGCGCATCCCGGCGGCGGTGACGTGTGCACCGCCATCCAGTTCGCGCCCTCGCTGTGGGCCTCGCTCTTCGGGGAACACCGGCCGGCCACCCCGGCGGTCTACGTCGACGCCGCGCTCGAGTTCGCCCATCGGCGGTTCATCGCGTCGACCCGGCAGGCCGACTCCGACTACGCGTTGCCGGAAAGCCTGCTCGCCCTCACCCGGGCCGCCATCGGGCCCGCACCCCAGGTCGGCACCCAGGCCGCGCCTCACCCCGGCGCCCGGGGCACCGACCGGGACATCGTCGCCAGGGCGCGCATCGCCATCGTCGAACGGCACCCGGCCGCCGGCACCCTCCTCTCCCTCGCCGAACTGCTCCACGTCTCACCGTTCCGGCTCAGCCGCGCCTTCACCCGCGAGGTGGGCGTGCCCCTCACCCGCTACCGCAACCGGGTCCGCGTCGGCCTGGTGCTGGAACGCCTCGAAGCCGGCGACACGGACCTGGCCGGACTCGCGGCCGACCTCGGCTTCGCCGACCAGGCCCACCTCACCCGCACCGTCAAGGAACACGTCGGCCACCCGCCGGCCGCCCTCCGGCGCCTGCTCGGAACCACCGCCGTGTGAAGCTCATCGCAGCTCCTTGGGCTGCCTCACGTCCTGGTGTCACGCTGGGTTTCCCAGATCCACGACCCGGGGACCCGACGAGGGCCTCGAGGGAAGGACGGTCGACGAAGATGTCCACCACCAGCGGCGAGACCGCGGCCCCGTACGGCTCCGGCCCGGCTTCCGGCGCCCCGGCCAAGAAGGTCCGCATCCCCCACCTGCAGGAACTCAAGCGCCGCGGCGAGCCGTGGCCCATGCTCACCACCTACGACATGTACACGGCCGAACTGTTCGACGAGGCCGGCATCCCGGTGCTCCTCGTCGGCGACTCGGCCGCCAACAACGTCTTCGGCTACGAGACCTCGCTCCCGGTGACCGTCGACGAACTGCTCCCCCTCGTCCGCGCCGTCACCCGCGCCGCGAAACGCGCGCTCGTCGTCGCGGACCTGCCGTTCGGCTCCTACCAGCTCTCCCCCGAACAGGCCCTCGCCACCGCCGTCCGCTTCATGAAGGAAGGCCGCGCGCACGCGGTCAAACTCGAAGGCGGCCGCCGGTTCGCGCCGCACGTCGAGGCCCTCACCGGCGCGGGCGTGCCGGTCATGGGCCACATCGGCTTCACCCCGCAGAGCGAGCACAACCTCGGCGGCTACCGGGTCCAGGGCCGCGGCGAGGCGGGCGCCGACCTGATCGCCGACGCGCTCGCGCTCCAGGAAGCCGGCGCGTTCGCCGTCGTCATGGAGATGGTGCCGGCCGAAGTCGCGAAGCAGGTCACGCACGAGCTGAAGATCCCGACGGTCGGCATCGGGGCCGGCCCGGACTGCGACGCCCAGGTGCTGGTGTGGCAGGACATGGCCGGCCTGCGCCGCGGCAAGGCGCCCCGCTTCGTCAAGCGGTACGCCGACCTCGCCGGTGCACTCTCCGGCGCCGCGGCCGCCTTCGCCGACGAAGTGCGCCGCGGCGAGTTCCCCGCACCTGAGCACGCCTTCCACTGACGGCCCCTGCCGCCCGCCGTCCGCGGCGGGCGGCAGTCACGCCAGGAAATACGCGAGACTCCCCAATCCGGCGACCACGCAATAAATCGCGAACGGCGTCAACGTGCGGGTCTCGAAATAACGCGTCAGAAATCGCAGCGCCAGGTACGCAGCGACCCCGGCCACCACGCTGCCCACCAGTGCCGGACCGAGGGAGGCCTGGTTCGCCGGCGTGAACAGCGACGGCAGCTTCAGCACCCCCGCGGCCAGGATCACCGGCGTGGCCAGCAGGAACGCGAACCGCGCGGCGTCCTCGTGCGACAGACCCCGCCGCAGGCCGGCCACCATCGTGATGCCGGACCGGCTGATCCCGGGGAACAACGCGAGGATCTGCGCCGCCCCGATCAGCACCGCCTCACCGACGCCGAGCCGCGCCAGGCGGCGGTCGGCGGCCTCCTCGGCGCGGATGATCCGGATCGGCATCGTGATCTCCGCCGAGAAGTCCCGCGTCACCTCGGACGGCTCGGGCACCGGCGCGACCGGGACCGGCCGCCGGGAAGCACGCGCGGACCGCTCCACGGCCAGCAGCACGAGCCCGTTGAGCGCCAGGAACACCGCGGTCGGCACCGGTTTGCCGAGGAAGTCCCGCAACACGCCTTCCAGCAGCAACCCGGCCAGCCCGACCGGGATCGTCGCCAGCACCAGCAACCACGCCAGCCGCTGGTCGGGGTCGGACACGCGGCGGTCACGCACCGAAGTCCACAACCCGCGCACGATGCGCGCCCAGTCCCGCCGGTAGAAGACCACCAGCGCCAGCGCGGTCGCGACGTGCATCGCGACCAGCACCGCCAGGTACGGCGACTCGCCGCCCATGCTCAGGTCCCGCGCCCAGGAACCGCCCAGCAACGCCGGGATGAGGATGCTGTGCCCGAGGCTGGACACCGGAAACAATTCCGACACGCCTTGCAAAGCGCCGACGACAATCGCCTCGAAATATGTCACAGCGGACATCGCGGACCTCTTTTCCGACCGCCGGAAACCGTCCGCCGAAAATACCTGAGGCGCTACAGCCGCCCGCCGCTGGCCGTGTCACCGGACAGCCGCTGCGCGAGGTACACCGGGACTGTCGACACGACGATCAGCACCGCGGCGACCACGTTGACCACCGGCGCCTGGTTGGGCCGGAACAGGTTGTCCAGGATCCAGATCGGCAGCGTCTGCAAGCCGGCACCGAGGGTGAAGGTGGTCACGATGATCTCGTCGAACGACAACGCGAACGCCAGCAGCCCGCCCGCGAGCAGCGCCGACCGCAACATCGGGAACGTGACCAGCCGGAACGTGGTGATCCCGTCCGCCCCGAGGTCCATCGACGCCTCTTCGAGGTTCCCGCCCATGCGCCGCAGCCGCGCGACGACGTTGTTGAACACCACGACGATGCAGAACGTGGCGTGCGCGACGATCGCGGTGAACAGGCCGAGGTCGACGCCCAGGATGGTGCGGAACGCGTTGTTCAGCGCGATTCCGGTGACGATCCCGGGCAGCGCGATCGGCAGGATGATCAGCAGCGACACCGTGTCCTTGCCGAAGAACCGGTACCGCTGCAGGGCGAACGCCGCCATCATGCCGAGCACCAGCGCGATCGCGGTGGCCGCCAGCCCCGCCTGCAGGCTGGTCCACAACGCCCGCAGCACACCCTCGTTCTGCGCAGCGCGGCCCCACCATTCGAGCGTGAACCCGGACGGCGGCCAGCCGAAGGTGGTGTCGCTGTTGACCGAGTTCAGCAGCACCACCAGCAGCGGCACGTAGATCACGGCGAGCCCGAGCACCAGCGCGGCGAGCAGGACGTACTTGGTCTTCTTGGACAGCATCATCGGAAACCGCCTAGAGGTTGTCCAGCGCACCGGTCCGGCGCACCGCGGCGAGGTAGACGAGCATGATCACGACCGGCACCGTCGCGACCGTCGCCGCGAACGGGAGGTTGTTCGCCGCGCCGATGTTGTCGTAGACGACGTTGCCGAGCATCTGGCCGGCGCCGCCGACGATCTTGACGGTGATGTAGTCGCCCAGCGTCAGCGAGAACGTGAAGATCGACCCGGCCACGATCGCGGGGAACGTCAGCGGCAGCACCACCGAGCGGAACGTCCGCCACGACCGGCCGCCCAGGTCGCTCGACGCCTCGACCAGCGAGTTCGGCAACCGGTCCAGGCCCGCGTAGATCGGCAGGATCATGTACGGCAGCCACAGGTAGGACAGCGTGAGGATGGTTGCGGTCAGGCCGTAGCCGGGGGTGGCGCCGAAGAGCCACCCGACCAGCCCGTTGCCCGACAGCATGACCCGCCACGAGTACGCCTTGACGAGGTAGCTGGCCCACAGCGGCGTCATCACGGCGATCACCAGGATCCGCTGCGCCCGCGGCGAGGCGAACTTGGCCATGTAGAAGGCCATCGGGAAGGCGATGACCGCGTCGATCACCGTGACGGCCACCGCGATCCCGAGGGTGCGGAACGTGATCGTGCGGTAGACCTCGTCGGTGAACAGGGTGGCGAAGTTGTCCAGCGACCACTCGGTGACGACCTGGCCGGTGAACGTGTCGGTGTGCCAGAAGGCGGTGACGAACAACGCCGCCAGTGCGCTGAGGTAGGCCAGGCCCAGCCAGAGCAGTGGCGCGCTGAGCAGCATGCCCAGCCGCAACCTGGGTTTGCGGTAGAGGAATCCCGACACACTGGCGGCGATGCTCATGTCAGCCCTTGATCTCCGTCCACGCGCGAGTCCACTCGCCGTAGTCCTTGCACTTGACGTCGGTGCGGCCGTCGACGCACTGGGCGATCGGCGTGGTCCAGTACCAGATCTGGCCGGCGTAGGCGGCGTCACCGGCGTGGTAGGTCTCGCAGTGCTTGACGTCCGCGGTCAGCGAGCAGGCCTTCGGGTTGGCCGGGGCCTCGCCGAAGTACTCGGCGACCTTCGCGTTGGCCTGGGGGCTGACGATGTGGTCGAGCCACTTGTAGGCGCAAGTCTTGTGCGGCGACTTGGTGGCCACCATCCAGGTGTCCGACCAGCCGGTGGCGCCCTCGACGGGCAGGGTCGACTCCAGCGGCGCGCCCTCGGACTTGGTCAGGTTGACCGTCACCTGCCACGCGGTGCCGATGACGGCGTCGCCGTTCTTCAGCGCCTGGCTTTCCTTGAGGTAGTCCGACCAGTACTCCGACACCAGCGGGCGCTGCTGCTTGAGCAGGTCGACCGCGGCCTGGAACTGCTTGTCGTCCAGTGCGTAGGGGTTCTTGATGCCCAGTTCCGGCTTGGTCTTCATCAGGTACAGCGCGGCGTCGGCGATGTAGATCGGCGAGTCGTACGCGGTGACCTTGCCCTTGTACGGGGAGTTCGCGTCGAACACCACGGACCACGACGTGGGCGCGGGGCTGACCTTGTCGGTGCGGTAGGTCAGGACGTTGGCGCCCCAGCCGTGGGGCACGCCGTAGGAGACGTTGTTCACGCTGTTCCACGGCTTGTTCTTGAGGAAGTCGAAGACGTCGGCGTAGTTCGGGATGAGGCTGGTGTTGACCGGTTCGGTGTCGCCGGCGGCGATGAGCCGCAGCGAGGCGTCACCCGAGGCGGAGATGACGTCGTACTGGCCGGTCTTCATGAGGCTGACGGCCTCGTCGGAGGTGCCGAAGGTCTTGACGTTGACCTTGCACCCGGTGGCCTGCTCGAACGGGGTCACCCAGTCGACGTTGGGGTCGTTGGACCCGTTCTCCGCGTAACCGGGCCAGGCCAGGATGTTCAGCGCGCCCTCGGGCTGACCGAGCTGGGAGAGGGCTTCGAGCTTGGGCGGGGTGAAGCCCTGCCCGCCCGCGCTGGACGAGCTGGACGAAGTGCTCGACGTGCCGCAGGCCGCGACCGCGGTCCCCGCACACATCAGCCCCGCGATCAAGCGCAGGGTCCGGCTGTTGCGCATCTGGATGGCTCCTTCGGTTGGTTCTTACGGCAGCGCAGGCAACTTGCGCCGCCGCGGGTTTCGAGTCGGATCTGCCGCGCGAAGCGCGTCCGTTGAGGGTTGTGGCGGGTGACGGGCGGGCGGCCTCTCGCGAGGACAGCGCCGACGTGGTGAAGGGCGCTGCCGCGCGGAGCGCGTCCGCAGGGGTGGTGGTCGGGCCGGCGGGCGGGGTTTCATGAGGAGGCGATCCCACAGCGAGAGGCCGTCTCGAAGGGGGCCGCCACGCGAAGCGTGTCCGTTGACGGTGGTGGTGGGCAGGCGGGAGGGGCCGCTACCTGCACCGCCACGCAGGCCGCTGCTCATGTGTCTTTGATGCGGAAGTTGTGCTCTTGCCGCCAACACAGGCGGACTCGGTTGTCGGCAAGTTCGAGGGGTGCTCCGGCGTTCTGCCGGACCACCGAGAGCTGCCCGCCGACGTCCAGCGCCACCACGTAGCGAACCGTGGCGCCGGCGTAGGAGGTGCTGGTCACCGTGCCCGTCGCGGAGATCTCGCCGACCGCGGCGGGCTGCGACAGGTCCGGATCGATGCGGATCTTTTCCGGCCGGATGCTGAACACGCCGCGCGTGCCGAGCACCGCCTCGGCGCTGTCGCCGGACAGCAGGTTCGACGTGCCGACGAACCCGGCGACGAACGCGGTCGCCGGCTCCTCGTACACCTCGCTCGGCGTGCCGACCTGTTCGATCCCGCCGGTGTTGAACACGGCGATCCGGTCGCTCATCGTCAGCGCCTCGTCCTGGTCGTGCGTCACGAAGATGAACGTGATGCCGACGTCGCGCTGGATCTGCTTCAGCTCGGTCTGCATGGCGTGCCGCAGTTTCAGGTCCAGCGCGCCGAGCGGTTCGTCGAGCAGCAGCACCTTGGGGCGGTTGACGAGCGCGCGGGCCAGTGCGACGCGTTGCCGCTGACCGCCGGAGAGCTGCGTGGGTTTGCGGCCCTCGAACCCTTCCAAGTGGACGGTCCGCAGCGCCTCGCGGGCGCGTTCGCGGCGTTGCGCGCGGGGCACTTTCTTGACCCGCAACCCGTACTCGACGTTCTGCTGCACCGTCATGTGCGGGAAGAGCGCGTAGTCCTGGAACACGGTGTTGACGTCCCGCTCGAACGGCGCCAGCCGGGTGACGTCTCGGCCGGCCAGTTCGACCGTCCCGGAGGTGGGCAGCTCGAACCCGGCGATCATGCGCAGCACGGTCGTCTTGCCCGAGCCGGACGGGCCGAGCATCGAGAAGAACTCGCCCTGCGCGATGTCCAGGTCGACGCCCTCGACGGCGACCACGGAGCCGAACTCCTTGCGCAGGCCACGCAGCCGGATCGCGCTCGTGGTCTCCGCCGGGGCGGTCTTCTCGGCCAGTGCGGGAGCTTGGTTGGGCGACATGTCGATCACCAGGCCGTCATGACGTGCTTGACGCGGGTGTAGTCCTCGAGCCCGTACAGCGAGAGGTCCTTGCCGTAGCCGGACTTCTTGAACCCGCCGTGCGGCATCTCGGCCACCAGCGGGATGTGCGTGTTGATCCACACGCAGCCGAAGTCGAGCTTCGCGGACAGGCGCATCGCGCGGCGGTGGTCGGCGGTCCAGATCGACGACGCGAGCCCGTACTCGACACCGTTGGCGGCGGCCAGCGCCTCGTCGTCGCCGCTGAACCGCTGCACCGTGATGACCGGACCGAACACCTCGTTCTGCGAGATCTCGTCGTCCTGCCGGACCCCGGAGACCACGGTGGGTTCGAAGAAGAAACCCTCGTCGCGGGCGCGCTTACCGCCCGTGTGGACGGTCGCGTGCGCGGGCAGCCGCTCGATGAACCCGGCGACCTTCGCGAGGTGGGCGGCGCTGTTGAGCGGCCCGTAGAGCACGTCCGGGTCGTCCGGCAGTCCGGTCTTCGTCGCCTCCGCGTGCCGGGTCAGCGCGGCCACGAACTCGTCGTGCACGTCGTCGTGGACCAGCACGCGGGTGGCGGCCGTGCAGTCCTGGCCGGCGTTGAAGAACCCGGCGCCCGCGATGGTCTTGGCCGCGTCCTCGATGTCGGCGTCCGGGAAGACGATCACCGGCGCCTTGCCGCCCAGTTCCAGGTGGACGCGCTTGAGGTCGGCGGCCGCGGAGCCGGCGACCTCGATGCCTGCCCGGACCGAACCGGTGATCGACACCATCGCCGGGATGTCGTGCTCGACCAGCGCCCGGCCGGTCGCCCGGTCACCGCAGACGACGTTGAGCACGCCCGGCGGCAGGAACTCCGCGGCGATCTCGGCGAGGAGCACAGTGGACGCCGGCGTCGTGTCGGACGGCTTGAGCACCACCGTGTTCCCGGCCGCCAGCGCCGGCGCGATCTTCCAGATCGCCATCATCAGCGGGTAGTTCCACGGCGTCACCTGGGCGCACACCCCGATCGGCTCGCGCCGGACGTAGGAGGTGTGCCCGGTGAGGTACTCGCCGGCGGCGCGGCCCTCCAGCGCGCGGGCGGCCCCGGCGAAGAACCGCAACTGGTCGACGAGCACCGGGATCTCCTCGGCCGTGGTCACGGCCAGCGGCTTGCCCGTGTTCGCCGACTCCACGCGGACGATCTCCTCGGCGCGGCGCTCGACGGCGTCGGCGATCTTCAGCAACGCGGCCTGGCGGTCGCCGGGCGTGGTCTCGCGCCACTGCTCGAAGGCCCGGGCCGCCGCACGCAGGGCGCGGTCCACGTCCTGCGCGCCGCCTACCGGCGCGGTGCAGTACGGCCGTCCGGTGACCGGATCGATGATCTCGGCGACGGCGCCGTCCGCGGAATCCGCGGGTTCGCCGTCGATGAAGTGCTTCAGCTGGTGCACGGGCAGGCTCCTGGCTCAGCGGGGACGGTGCGGGTCGGTACCCCGATGGCCGGAAAACATATAAGACCATATTTCATAGGACAAGTCTTTGAGGCAGGATTGTTCGCGGCGGTACCCGAAAGAAGGAGCCCGATGCGAAGGCCGTTGACGTCCCCCAGCGCGCGATCAGTCCTGTTCGCGCCCCTGGACCAGACCGGGCGGGCCGAGCTCGTCGCCCGGCGGCTGGTGGACGCGATCACGCTGGGTGTCCTCGCCGACCAGGAGCAACTGCCGAGCGAGGCCGAGCTCGCCGAGCAGTTCGGGGTGTCGACCGTGACCGTGCGGGAGGCGCTGGTGGCCCTGCGGCAGCAGGGTCTGGTGCAGACGAAGAGAGGCCGCGGGGGCGGCAGCTTCGTCTGCGCGCCGCCGGAGGAGAACGACGAGACGTGGCGGGCGCGCCTGCGCGAGGTCTCGCTCAGTGAGCTGCGGGACATCGGCGACGACTACGTGGCGATCGCGGGCGCCGCGGCCCGGCTGGCGGCCGAGCGCAGCTCCACCGAGGACATCGCGCGCCTCCAGCTCGCCGCGGAGGACATGGACGGCGCGGCCGGCACCGCGGCCGCCCGCGCCGAGCGGCAGTTCCACCTGGAGGTCGCCGCCGCGTCCCAGTCCCCGCGCCTCACGCACCAGGAGATCCGGTTGCAGAGCGAACAGGGCGCGCTGCTGTGGCTGCCGCTCGGGCACCACGATCCGGTGACGGCGTGCACTGAGCACCGGGCCATCGCCGCCGCGATCGCCCAGGCCGACGGCGAACTCGCCCGCAAGCTGACCGAGCAGCACATCCTGGACACCATCGACCGATTGGGTGAGGTGCATCTTGACCTACTCGGGTCCTAAGCTTCGACACCTCGACTACACCAGGGGCGGCAACGTGAACGACACGCTGGCCGGCGAGGACATCGCCGAAGAGGTGTCCGGCATCGTCGAGGGCGTCTTCGGGCGGCTCGCGCCCGCGGTCGCCGCGGCCACCGCGGTCCTCGGCAGACCGGGCCCGGTCCGCGCCGCCGACCTGGACGCGCTGCGCCCGGACGTGCTCGCGGCGCTCGGCGAACGGGTGGTGGGCGCCGGTTTCATCGCCGCCCCGGACGCGCTCGCCGACCAGCGCTTCGGCTTCGAATGGTGGACCTGCACGCCGGGCGGGCCGCCCGCGCAGCTGTTCATCAGCCTCGACCCGGCCAGTGACCACTTCCTGGACTACACGCGGCAGTCGTGGTTCACCGTGCCGCGCGATTCCGGCCGCCGCCACATCACCGGGCCGTACGTCGACTACCTGTGCACCGACGAGTACACGCTGACCTTCACCGTCCCGGTGCTGCGCGACGGCGCGTTCGCCGGGGTCGTCGGCGCGGACGTGTTCGTGCACGAGTTCGAGCGGCTGCTGCTGCCGAAGCTGCGGCGCGTCGACGGACGAGCGGCGGTGATCAACGCGCAGGGCCGCGTGATCGCCGCCAACACCGCCCGTCAGGCGACCGGTTCGCTGGTGCGGGATCCGGACATCGCGTCCTGGTGGAACGGCGGCGCGCAGCCGGTGCACGACGCGGACACGGTGCTGCTGCGCTGCGGGGACGCGCCGATCGCGCTGCTGGTCACCAGGCGCTGAACGCCGCCGACAGCTCGCGGTGGGCGTCCACGAGGGACGGTCCGTACCAGGTCAGGTAGCGGCCGGAGACCAGCACGTACGGCACGTCCGGGAACGCCTCGGGGCCGTCGATGTCGGTGAACAGGTACGGCTCGTCGGGCAGCACCAGCAGGTCGGCGCCGTCGGCGAACCGCGCCCGCAGCTCGTCGATCTTCGGGCGCGGGTACCGGTCTTCGTGGTCGGCGTAGACGTTGGCGACCCCGAGGCGGTGCAGCAGGTCGCCGCCGAACGTGTCCCGGCCGAGCACGATCCACGGCTTGCGCCACACCGGAATCACGGCACGCACGCGCTCGGGAGCCGCCTCCCGCCACAGCTCCTCGGCGGTCACCAGCCAGTCCGGTTCGGACACCTCGAACGCCTGGGTCAGCAGGCGGCGCAGCGACGCCAGCGCGTGCGGAACGGTCGCCGGCGCCTCCATCACCCACACCGGAATGCCGTTGGCGCGCAGGCGTTCCACGTCCTCCGGCCGGTTTTCCTCGGAGTTGGCGAGCACCAGGTCCGGACGCAGCGCGAGGACGTCGTCGACCTTCGGGTACTTCGAGCCGCCCACCCGCGACACCTGGAGGCTGTCCGGGTGGGTGCAGTAGTCGGTGGCGCCGGCGATGCGGCCCGGCACGGTCGCCTCGACCGCTTCCGTCAGCGCCGGGACCAGCGAGACCACGCGCTGGGGCGCGCCACGCAGCGGCACGTCCTCGCCGAGGTCGTCGAACAGCGTCATCGGTCTCCTTCGAGGTGTTCCAGCAGTACGTCGCCGTGGCAGGGTTCCGGCGCGCACCAGCAGCCCAGCGCCCGGCCGGACAGCTCGCCGAGCCGGTCCAGCAGGTCCGGCCGGCCGTCCAGGTACTCGCGGTAGTGCCGCACCATGGCGGCGCGGTCGGTCTTGCCCTCCTTGACGAACGGGTTCGCGAAGTCGGACTCCGGCCAGGAGTGCCGGTTGCCCCGGTGCCCGATGTAGGTGATCAGGTCGTTCTCCACGAGCCACGGCACGAGGTGCTTGTGCGGCCCCGATTTCCGCACGTTGACGACCACCGCGTGGCCGTCGCGCACGCGCTGCGCCAGCTCGCGTTCCTCGTCGGTCCAGTCGCTCATGCCCGCTCGAACGACACCTTCCGCTTGTCGACGTCCACCGCGGTCAGCCGGACGCTGATGCGGCGGCCCTCCGGCAAATTCTCCCCCGCGCACCGCGCCATCACCGGCGGATCGGCCAGCAGGATCTCCGCGCGGTTCTCCTCCGCCCGCAGGACGACCGCCTCGAAGGTCTCGCCGACGCGGTCGGCCAGCATCCACGCCTCGACCTGGTCCAGACAGGCCTTCTCGACCCGCGCGGCGAGCAGGTCCGACGCGTTCATCAGGCCGGGCAGCTCGGTCAGCGCGGCGCGGGCCCACGCGGGAACCGGCTCGCCGGCGTTGACGGCCAGGCAGACCTCGGTGGCGAAGCGGTCGGCCAGTCGCCGGATGGGGGCGGTGACGTGCGCGTACGGGGCGCCGATGCCGGCGTGCGTGACGACCTCGGGCAGTTCGCCGTCGAAGGTGGTGTAGCCGGCGCCGCGCAGCAGGCGGGTGGTGTCGGTGTAGAAGGCCATCGACTCCGGCTGGGCGGGGTCGAGCCCGGCGAGCAGCTCGGCGACGCTCGTCCCGGCAGGCCAGTCGATGCCCAGCGCGCGGGCCGCGCCGCGCAGCCACTGGAGCGTCTCGGCGTCCGGCTCGGGCAGAGTGCGCAGCAGGCCGATCTTCGCGTCGATCATCATCCGCGCCGCGGCCATTCCGGTGAGCAGGGAGATCTCGGCGTTCCAGGCCTCGAGTCTCGTGCGCGGCCGCATGCCGAGCACCCAGTCGCCGCCGTTCGCGCCGATGATCCGGTCCGGCAGCTGCGGTTCGACCGCGCCACGGCGCACCGCCAGTTCACGGCGGAGCGTGCCCAGCTCGGGCAGGGCGGCGATCGACGGGTGCGGCGCGGCCGGGTCCTCGGTCGCGTAGTCGAGTTGGTCGGTGGAGCGGACGAGCGCGCGGCGCACGGTGGCGTGCGTGGGTTCGCCGTCGCGGTCGAGGTCGAGGGTCCACAGCACGGCGGGCCGGACCTCGCGCGGCAGCAGGCTCGCCGCGCCCTCGGACAGCACCGGCGGGTGCAGCGGCACGGTGCCGTCGGGCAGGTAGAGGGTCTGGCCGCGGCGGCGGGCCTCCCGGTCGATCGGGCCGCCCGGCGCGACGAACGCGGCGAGGTCGGCGATCGCGTAGTGCACGAGGAAGCCGCCGGACCGCCGCTCGATGAGGACGGCCTGGTCGAGGTCCTTCGCGCCCGGCGGATCGAGCGTGACCAGGGGCAGGTCGGTGGCGTCGGCGCGGTCGGCGGCCAGTCCGGACGGATCCATCACGACGCCCTCGGCCTCGGCCAGTACGGCCGGGTCGAAGTCCTCCGGCAGCTCGAACTCGGCGCGCAGCCGGGCGAAGCCGCCGTCCGCCGAGTTCGTGCTGGTCACGACGTGGGGCACACCTAGACCCTAACCCGGTATGGCCGTTCCGGTCGCCCGTTCGGGGTTGAGCCGGACGGGTGTATCTTGCCCGCACACCGTCGAAAAGCGATATCGTTTTCATCTATATGAAGGGTGCGCACACTGTGAAAGTCGCCTTTGTCGGCAAGGGCGGAAGCGGGAAGACGACGCTGACCTCGCTGTTCGCCGCTTATCTCTCCGGTTCCGGCCACCCCGTACTGGCCATCGACGCCGACATCAACCAGCACCTCGCCGTCGCGCTGGGCGCGTCCGCGGAGGAGGCGGCCGCGCTGCCGACGCTCGGCGAGCACCTCCCCCTGATCAAGGACTGGCTGCGCGGCGACAACCCGCGGATCACCAGCGCCGAGGCGATGATCAAGACGACGCCGCCGGGGCGCGGGTCGCGGCTGGTGCGGCCGTTCGAGGACAACCCGGTCTTCGCGGCGTGCTTCCGCGACGTCGCCGGGGTGCGGCTGGGCGTGACCGGGCAGTTCACCGAGGACGACCTCGGGGTGGCCTGCTACCACTCGAAGGTCGGCGCGGCGGAGCTGCTGTTGAACCACCTGGTCGACGACGCGGGCGAGTACGTCGTGATGGACATGACCGCGGGCGCCGACGCGTTCGCCTCCGGCCTGTTCACCCGCTTCGACGTGACGTTCCTGGTGTGCGAGCCGACGCTGCGCAGCGTCGGCGTGTACCGGCAGTACGCCGAGTACGCGCGTGACTTCGGCGTGCGGCTCGCGGTGGTCGGGAACAAGGTCACCGACGACGAGGACGTCGAGTTCCTGCGCGAGCAGCTGGGTTCGGACCTGCTGTGTTGGCTGTCCGGGTCGTCGCACGTGCGCGCCGCCGAACGCGGCCGGGCGCGGCCGATCACCGCGCTGGAGCCGCACAATCTGGACGCCCTCGCCACCATCCAGTCCACTGTGGATGCCACGCCGCGGGACTGGGCGAAGTTCCACCGCCAGGCCGTCGAGTTCCACCTGCGCAACGCCCGGTCGTGGGGCAACGAGCGCGCGGGACAGGACCTGGCCGAGCAAGTGGACCCCGAGTTCGTGCCCGGCCCGCCAGCGCTGGCCGGGGCGTAGGAAGAAATCGAAAGGAGCACGATGTCCCTCGATGTACCCGCCGACCTGCTCGCCCGCGCCGAATCCGGTGAGGTGAGCGACGCCGAGTTCGTCGCCTGCGTGCGCGACTCGCTGCCCTACGCGTGGCAGGTGATCAGCGAAGTGGCCGCGGACCTCGAGGGCGGCGCCGCCGACTTCGCCGACCACGCGACCCCGCCGCCGAGCGAGAAGGAGCGGGGCCAGCTGCTGCGGGCGCTGGCTTCGGACGCGATCCGCGGCGGGCTGGAGCGGCACTTCGGCATGAAGCTGGCGTTCCAGAACTGCCACCGGGTCGCGGCCTTCCGCCCGGCCGCCGTGGACAGCGACGCGTACCGGGAGTTCATCTCGCCGGCCGGCCAGCTGCGCAACCAGAGCCCCGCACTGCGCGACTGCTGAGGTTTGTTCGAGAAGGGCCCCGGACCGGTCGCGGTCCGGGGCCCTGTCACGTCAGCGCCACTTGGCGTCTTCCTCGTCGGCCTTCTTGGTGCGCTCACGGGCGATCTCGAGCGCGCGCTTGGCCGTGGCCTCGTCGGGGTAGGGGCCGAGGAGGTCGATGGACCGCGACCGCTCGAGGTGCTCGACCTCGCCGGTGCGGGTGTTGTAGTACCAGCCCTGGTCCGGGTTCGGGTCCTTGCTCTTCGCCATAGAGCGAGCTTCGCACCCGGCGGCGGGCGGCGCCAGCGGCACCGCGCCGGTCAGGGGCGGTAGCGGTACGGCAGCTCCGTCGGCTGGCCGGTCGGGCCGAACTCGTGCTCCGGGTTGTCCGGCTCGAACCAGTCGCGGTTCACCTGCGGCGTGCCGCGCGGCGGCGTCGGCTCCGGGTCGGTGGGCCGGGTGAGCGGGATGCCGGCCGCCGGGGTCGGCTGGGGTTGCGGGGGCAGCGGCTCGGTGAACCGGGGCGGCTCCTCCGGGGGCTCCATCGCGCGCCAGGCCTGCGGGTTCGTCACCCGCTGCGGCTGCTCGGGCGGCGTGCCCGGCATCGCGGCTCCAGCCGGGGCAGCGGCCGGACCGGTCTCGGGCGCGGCGGGGCCGCTTCCAGGCGACGTGCCCTGGCCCGGTGCCGCGCCTCCCGCCGGCGCCACAGCCGGGCCAGTTCCAGGCGACGTGCCCTGGCCAGGCTGCGCACCTCCTGCCGGAACAGCGGCCGGGCCGGGCACCGCGCCTCCAGTCGGAGCGGCCGAACCGGCTTCGGCCGGGCCCGTTCCGGGCGGTGTGCGTGGCGCGGCGAGCTTCTTCGGCGGCTCCGGCAGCGGCGGCACCTCCGGCGACGGCGTGGTCGGCGTGGTCCGCCACACCGGCGCGGGCGGGATGATCATCGGGGCGGCGCGGGGGACGTCCGCGTCCGGGGTGGGCGCCGCCGCGTCCCGGCGGGCCTGTCCGCGCGGCGGGATCGGGTCGAGGCAGGGCACCAGGACGGTCGTGTTCTCCGGCTCCTCGACCTTCCGCCCGCTGCGCTCGCGGTAGACCATGTCGCCGTCGGCGTCGATCTCGACCAGGTAGCCGACCTCGGCGAGCTGCTCCTCGTCCAGGTCGACGAGCTTCTCGTAGCGCGACGGCACGGTGCGGTAGACCGGCCACGACAGCGTCCGGTGCGTCTGGTGGAACTGCGACAGCAACCCGGCCATCTGCTGCTGCCATGGCAGCGACATCGACTCCGCCAGCGAACGCGGCAGCACGACGTAACCCTCGTCCACACCCGGCAACCCCTGCGACAGGTAGTCGGCCAGGGGCGTGCTCGACGCGGGCGGGCCCGGCCGCGGCGGGGGCGGCGGGGCGCCGAACAGGTCGTTGAGTTGCGCCGGCTTCTTGTTGCGCTTACCGAACTTCTTCGCCACGGGGCACCACCTTCTACACGCCGGGCCGGACTGCCTGCGGCACAAGCTCGTCTTCGTTCCAGGAGACCTTCCGGGTGTGCACCGGCACGCCGGTCTGCTGGGCCTCCACGATCTTCCCGTCGCCAAGGTACATCGCGACGTGGTGGATGGTCGCCGGGTTCGACGGGTCGTACGCCCAGAAGAGCAGGTCACCGGGCTGGGCGTCACGCACCGGAAGCATCGCGCCGTTCTTGTACTGGTCCCGCGACACCCGGCTGAGCGTGATGCCCGCCGCCTCGTAGGCGCGCAGCATCAGTCCGGAGCAGTCGTAGGAGTTCGGCCCGGTCGCGCCCCACACGTACGGCTTGCCCTGCTCCCCCAGCGCGAACTGGATCGCGGCGGCCGCGGCGTTGTTGGGCGGCAGCACCAGGCCCGCGCTCTGACCGCAGCCGACCATGTCCGCGACCTGGCCCAGGTTCTCCACCAGGTGGGCCGCCATCTGCTCCCACTTGTGGTAGCGCTCGGGGAACGCCGACCGCTCCACGTCCTGCGCCGACGCGCCGGGACGCTGCTTGTCCCAGTCCGGCACGGTGAGCAGGACGTTGTAGAACTTGTTGATCTGGTACGGGATGTCCTGCAGCTGCGCGGGCGTGCCCCAGCCCATCGACGGGCGCATCTGGAAGATGCCCAGCGAGTCGCGGTCGCCGTAGTTCAGGTTCCGCATGCCGGACTCGGTCATGCCGGCCTGGATCGCGATCTGCCACGCGCGCGGGGAAAGGCCGCGCTGCTTGCCGATCTCGATGATCTGGCTGATGATGTAGCGCTGCTCGTCGTTGAGCTTCGCGGCCTGCGCGGCGCCGTGGTCGGTGCCCGGCACGCTCGGGCCGATCGCCGCGTCGCAGCTGACGTTGGTGTAGGCGGCCTGCATCTGGGCCTGCTGCTGGTCGCTGACGACCTTCGTCACGACACCGACGGTCGCGACCCCGGCGAAGAGAACGGCGACGAGAACGCCGACGAGGACACCCAGCCGCATGGGTCAGCTCGCCTGGTCGTAGCCGGTGACGAGCCAGCCGGACGGGGTCTTCGCGACGGTGATCGACAGCTGCGGGCCGTCGGTCGGCACGAGCACCTCGACGGAACTGGTGTAGGACTTCGTGACGGTGGGTTCGCCGGTGACCCTGGTGGCCGGGATGTTCGCCGGGTCCACAGTGGACATCTCCGGCAGGTACTCCTCCGTCGTGAGTGGACGGAGGCCCTCCAGCCATTGCGCGTTGGTCATGCCTGCCGGGTGGGTGGCCCACGCGGTGGCCCACTGCTTCGCGGTCTGCAGGGCCGCCGGGTCCGGCGCCGCGGAGGTCGGCTGCAGCAGCGGCGCGGTGAGCCGGGTCGACATCGGGGCGGGCGAGGAGCCCGCGCTGGTCGGGCTGCTGCTGGCGCCGGGGTCCTGGATGCGGACCGGCGTCGGCCCGGAGCGGTTCGGGTTGCCCAGGAGCTGCGGCACGACGATGCCGATGGCCACGATCAGCGCGATCACCGCGACGGCGGTGCCGACGAGGTGGGCGGGCGAGCGCAGCGGGAAACCCCAGATGCGGCGGTAGACGGCGGCGCGGCCGCGGTTGGTCCGGATCGGCATCTACATCACCGCACGATCCGGTCGGTGTCACGGGAGTCGTCGCGCACCTCGAGCCCGCGCGAAGGCCGGTACAGCACGTGGACCGGCTTGCCGCCGACGAGTTCCTGCCCGGCGCGGCGCGGTTCCGGCCGCTGGGCGGGGGTGGCGCTCATGCCCGGCCGCGAGATGCGCGACGGGACGACGACGGGGTCGGGTTCGTCCCAGCCGCGGTCGTAGACGGGCGAGGTGTCGACGCGGCGGCTGGGCCGCTGCGCGACCGGCGGCATCCAGCCGTCCGCGCGGCGGGTGGTGCCGGGCGGGGCGGAGTAGACGAACGCGTCCGGGTCCGCGCCTTCCGGTGCGTAGCCGGCGTACGCGGGCTGGTGGCCGCCACCGGCGGGCAGGCCCGGCCTGGTGTGCCCGGGCAAGGCGGGCCCACCGCCGGGCCAAGGCGCGCCGGACCAGGCGGCGGCGGGGCGGGCGGCCATGGCGCCGGCGCCGTCGAGACGCTGGGCCGTGGCGAAGACGGTCGCCTCGGGACGCCCACGGCCCGCCGACCCGGTCGGGCTGGCGACCTCGCTCTCCTCGCCCTCGCGGACGCTCTCCCAGAACTCGTCCTGCGGCGTCGGCCCCTGCTTCTTCCGGAAGCGGCTGAACAGGCCGCCACTCGGGGCCGGAATGGAGGACCCGACCATGCCGACGGACATCTCGACCATCTGCCACAGGCGGCGAACCGGCCTGCCGACGAGGAACAGCAGGATCGTGACGAGACCCGCCAGGATCATCTGCGTCAGGATGGACAACCGGGCGGCCGGCGAGAAGATGGCCTGCAGCAGCAACGCGTGCACACCGGCCAGGACCGACAGCACCAGGAGGTTGAAGCCGACGCCACCGAGCACCCGCGCAACGCGGCGCAGGAGGTCGTGGTGCAGCATCGCGATCAGGCCGATCAGCGGTGCGGTCAGCACGAACAGCCGGATGATCACCTGGGCCAGGAGCACCGAAGCCTTCGCCAGCAGCTGGAACAACGCGTAGGCGAGGCTCTGCCCCAGCGCGAGGAAACCGGAGCCGGTGCGGCTGCCGCCTTCCCCGGTGAAGTACGGGGTGGCGGGGCCGAGCTGGGTCGCGATGTTCTTGTAGGCGGCCTTCTTCGCGTCGACCACGCTCTGGTTCGCGTCGTCGCCGTTGTTGAGCTGGTTCCAGGTGAACGCCTGGGCATCGAGCAGCGGCCGGCCGAACTGCTGCGCCTGCGGGGAGTCCGGCGATCCGAACTCGCCCCGCAGCCAGTTGTTGTAGACGACCTGCGTGTGCAACTCCGTCGGCAGGATCTCCCACGGGTACTGCCCGGAGGAGTCGTCGATGAATCCCGCCTGGATGTTCGTCGTCGTGTCGACGATCGCCTTGTCGAGTGGATCGAGGTAACGCAACATCGCCAGCGAGGAAGCGGCGAGCCAGACCGCGGCCAGCGCGTACAGGCCCCGCTTGCTCAGCGCCGCCAGGTCACCCCGCCAGATGTTCCGGAACATCATGATCGCGAGCAGGAGCGCGACGAGCCCGAACAGCTGCGCGTAGATGTTGTTGTAGACCTTCTCCGCCCCGGCCTTCACGGCACCGTAGATCGGGTCGAGCAACCCACCCTGCAGGATCGTGTAGTGGAGCGAGTTCGTGGCGCCGACCAGGTTCTTGCCGACGTTGAACGCCTGGTTCCCGGCCCACGTGTCGATGGTCGTGTTCGGGCTCGTGATCCCCGACAACGGTCCGCAGTCCGTCTGGTAGACGTGCCAGACCATCCCTGCGTAGCTGTAGTCGAGGTAGGCGCTGCCCGCCAGGCCGTGGCTACGGGACTGGTCCAGCGCGCCGACGAGGCCCGAGCCCGGTCGCTCCGGGATCGGAGCGTCACCACACGCCGCTGCTGAGGCGGATGGCGCCATCACCGTCGTCTGGAAGCCCATCAGCAGTGCGACCGCCACGACGGCCGCCCAGCGGGACGGTCTCTTTCGCCGGCTGCCGCGGTTCTTCAAGCCCCTCCGCAGCGCGTGCCAGCCACCGGCCAGCGCTAGCACGCTCAGGATCGTCACGAGCGTCATGCGGCGTCCCAGCCGCCGCGCTTGCCCGCACCGGCTCGTTCGCCCTCGGCGGAGCCACCGGAGCCACCGGAGCCCGCCGCGCCCGCCGAGCCGCCGGAGCTCCCGGAGCCCGGCACGTCCTCGGCCAGGATCTGCTCCTCCGTCAGCCCCAGATCGCGCTCGGCGGCCAGCTCCAGGTCCGGCTCGAGCTCGTCGTCCGGTGGCGGGGCCGCCACGTGCTGGCGCGGCGGCTCCGCGTCCCGGGCGTGCGTGTCCGCGGGCAGGGCGTCCTTCGAGCCCGGCGTCGTGTCCAGCGACGCGCGCAGGTGGGCCAGGTGCGGCCCGGAGAAGTCCACCCGGATCCGCTCCACGCCACCGGCGCCGTCGCCGAAGATGAACTGCCTCGGCTCGCGGTCGCGCTCCAGGCCGCGCTGCGCGCCGGGCCGCCTGCCCAGCGACGCGACCACCTGCTCGTACCCGACCCCGACCGGCACCTTCAGCAACCGCAGCGCGTCGGCCTGCGCCTCGTCGTCGTCCAGGCGCCCGACGAACACCGAGTCGAGCAGCGCGACGAAACCCTGGATCTTCAGGAAGTCCGCCGGGATCTGCGAGGACAACAGCACCCGGACGTTCCACTTCCGCGAGTCACGCGCGAACCGGTTCATCAGCACGCGACCGGTCGGCACCTCGGACAGGAAGAACGCCTCGTCGATCCACACGCCCTTGCGCAGGTCCTTCGGCTTCTCGTACACCGACCGCTGCGTCAGCCACGCCGCCAGGTTCAGCATCTCGACACCGAGCGCCTCGGCGTCGGTCCAGTGCTCGCGGCCGACGCCGTCCTTGGGCAGCGTCAGCCCGGCCATCGTCAGGACCGTCAGCCGGTCGTCCCGCGTCTCCGAGTACGGGTCGGCGTCGTTCTCGGGGATCAGCAGCGACATGCGCTCGCGCATCTCGTCCAGGAAGTCCGCCACCACGACCGCGTGCTCGTGGTGCTCGCTGGAGTCCCGGCGCAGCGCGTCGATCACCTGGCCGGGGTCGGCGTCGTACCGGCCGCCGACGGCCCGCACCGCCCGCAGCAGCACGATCCGGCTCTGCGGCATCCGCGCGACCTCGTACGGCAGCACACCGGTGAGCACGTCCAGCACGAGCCGCCGCCGGGTCGCGCCGGCCAGCGCCCGCTCGCGCCGCCACGCCCGCTCCGGGTCCTCCTCGTCCATGAAGTGCTCGAGCAGCGGCTCGGCCACCACCCGGTACGGGTTCAGGATGCCGGGTTGTGCATTCAGCAAGTTGATGGGCCGCGCGTACGGCCGGATCTCCGGCAGGTCGCACAACCGGGACAGCGGGCCGGACGGGTCCAGCAGCGTCCAGTGCGCCCCGGCCCGCAGCGTCTTGTAGACGATGCCGCCGCCGAGGAACGACTTGCCGCCACCGAGACCGGCGACCATCGCGGTCAGACCGGAGCCGTCCCGGATCTCCTGCGCCATCCACGGGTCCCAGGCGACCGGGCGCCGGGTGGCGGTGACCGTCTCGCCGAGCAGGATGCCCCGCCGGTCGCCGACCTCGGCCGTCGCCGTCGGCACCGCCGCCGCGGCCCACACCACCGAACCGCGGCGCATGTACGCCGACGAGGACAGCGGCTCGCCCGGGATGAACTCCCGCGCCAGCGCGTACTGCGCCTCCGGGTGCTCGATCGCGATCTTCGGCTTGTACAGGTCGAGCAGCTGCTGGGCCAGCCGCAGCGCCTCGCGCTCGCTGTCACCGGACACCGCCAGCCGCCACCACGACCGCACGCGCGTGGCCAGCGCGGTGAAGCCCGACGTCATCTCGTCGTCGATCTCCAGCACGCGGGTCGCCTGCCGCGCCAGCGACTGCGGCGGCTCCAGCTCGTGCTCGTCGGTGTAGTGCTTGA
Source organism: Amycolatopsis sp. NPDC006125 (assembly GCF_040614195.1). Classification (NCBI taxonomy): domain Bacteria; kingdom Bacillati; phylum Actinomycetota; class Actinomycetes; order Pseudonocardiales; family Pseudonocardiaceae; genus Amycolatopsis; species Amycolatopsis sp. NPDC006125. Next base: position 26,730 of record NZ_JBEXTZ010000047.1, on the reverse strand, counting down.
CCTGCGAGCGCACCTTGTTCATCTGGCGCTGCAGCTCGCCGGCCACCTCCTCGGGGCGGCGCACGTAAATGCGGGCCGACCACTCCACCGAGGCGGGCAGCCGGTCCGCGTGCTGCACCCACGGGTCGTCGACCTCGGGGATCTGCAGGCCGTGCATCTGGCCGACGGTCAGCACCGCGAGGTGCCGTTGCACCCCGGCGTTCGACCCGGTGCGGCCGCGCACGGTGAGCGTCGGCGCGTACGGCTCGGCGTGGAAGTCCGCCGCGTCGGTGAAGCTGGCCAGGTCCTCCGGCTCCCACGCCGCGCCGGGCACGGCGGGCAGGTGCCGTGGCGCGGGCAGGCCGAGCGAGCACGAGCGGTGCATCAGCCAGGACATCTCCTCGGCGTGCACCGGGCGGCCCTCCAGGCCGGACGATCCGATCACCTGGTCCAGGTGCTCGACCTCGGAGTCCAGCGCGGCCAGCTCGGCGTCGACGGCCTCGGGCAGGATGCGGCGCAGCAGCGGGGCGGCGCGCTCGACCGCGCGGTCGACGACCCGCCTGGTCTGCACCTGCACCCCGATGTAGACCTCTTTTTCGGCCATCGACCGGCCGAGGAGCTGCTGCTGCTCGCCGATCAGGTAGTCGTCGAACGACAGCGCGCCGGGCACGTCCGGCGGGCGGCGGATGGCGTTGTGGACGTGCGCCTCGGCCCACATCCGGATCGGGTACGGGCGGGTGGTGACGCGCAGGTGCAGCCAGCGGCCCTGCAGCTCGGCGTACTGGCCGGCGATCGCGGCGATCAGGTCGCGCCGCTGCGAGTCCGACCGGAACGACCACCGCTGCGGCGCCAGCCGGTACCAGGCGTAGACCTCGTTCTCGGTGCGCACCAGGTGCCCGTCGATGGTTCGCAGGGAGATCGACGGGGTATAGCTGGGAATCGCCTGCTCACCGGGGAGCCGGCGGCCCTGCTTGCCGGGGGCGCGACCCGGCTGCGGCGGCCACTGCGCAGCCCCGCTCGGGTCGGACTTCCCGGCCTTCCGGCGTCCGCCGCTTCCGAACAACCCCTACCTCCTACCGTGGCGCCGAAGTGCGCGCGCCACGCGGTCGTGCTGGCTGGTGGTGAGGATGCGACCCCGCCGGAGCGAGGTGCCGTTTGTGCTTGGGCAGCGGCCGCTGGTTCCGCACGCGGATCTTCGTGGCCGTGACCGCACCGCCCTCTCCGGAGGTCTTCTCGCGGGGCGTCTGCAGCTCGCGCAGCCACATCGTCATGACGGCTCCGAGCGGACGCTCGTGACTGATCTTGGCGGTGATCATCCGGGTGATCAAGATCGTGATGACGAACGCCCACGCGGTGGAGAAGAAGCCGAACCCGAAGCCGAGCTGCCGCTCCACCGCCAGTACGACGAGGAACACCGGGATGCCGACGCCCCAGGCCACGTAGCGGGCCCGCCACGGGAACGTCGCCTTCGGCGGGCCGAGCCATACCGCGTCGACCCGGTAGACCTCGTCATCGGTTCGAATCCGCACGCGCGCTACCCCGCGCCGTCAGCTGGTGAACAAGCCGGCGATCCACTCGCCGACGTTGACGCCGAGCCCGCTCACGGCGAGGCCGACGATCGCGAGCGCGATCACCACACCGGCCAGGCGGCGCATGACGCCGGCGTTGTCGCCTTTGCCGCCACCGAGCCAGAGCAGCAGCAGCGCGACGGCGAGCAGGACCAGGGGGATGATGTTGTCGAGGAGCCACTGCTGGACTCCACGGGTCCTGATCTCGCCCTGCGCCAGCTGCTGCACAAGTGTCATCATGGTCATCGCGTACTCCCAGGTGCGAGGAGTGTGGGTGTCGGGTGGGTCGGCGCGGGGCAGGCCCACGAGGTCGGAAAGTCCGGTCCGGTCTGTCTAGCCCATCATGGCGTCACAAGCTGTGACGGTCAAAGCGCTCTCTGTCGAACGGCAGTCCATCCACACCAGGCACAGTACGGCCACTTCTCCTGAACTCGTCGCCCTCCATCATCGTGGCAAGACCGCTCAGGGTTAACCCCCTGCACCCGGATTTCCTAGTGTGGGTAGGGACTCACCCACAGGCGCAGTCACGCTTCACTCTGGGTGCGCGGTATCGCTCCTCGATGGCGCGGACAACAGTGTGGCATGCCCCGATCGGCCGCATGGCACGTACCCGGGCGTGACGACTTCTCCGGGCGAGTCGATCATCCGATTCGGCGATCGCGCTCACGCAGCGCCCAGGTGGACCCGTTTTGCCCTCACGATCCGTGATCGGTACGCACTTTCGGGTGGACTCAGGTGTAAGCGCTCACTGCCGGGGGCGCCGCGGTGGGACGCGGTGGTCCGGAGGGCGCGGTGAACAGCGGGTGATCGGGATCTGAACCGAGGTGGCGGACAGTTGGGCAGCGCTTTCCGGCGGCGCGGCGGTGACGGAGGGCGAGCGCGAACGCTTGCTTCCTCACGGAAGGTGAGATTTCAGGGCGGCGGATCGTCGGCGAGCGGTGGCTCGAACCAGGGTCAGGCGCTGTCGCCATCCGGGCAGCGCTGGGGCAACGCCCTGCTGCGGCAGGGCCATTGCCCCAGGGCGGACCCGGGGCCGACTCCAGGGTTCGAGGGGGCCGGCCACTGTGCGCACCCCGGGAAGGTGTCGTGCGGGCGTAGCGCCGGCTCCCGCAGTCACGTGGACGCGCGTTGGGCAGGCCTCAGCGAGGGCAGCCGCGGCCGAGACCGGGCTCAGGCCCGCGCCGTCGCGAAGATTCCGTCCGGGAAGGCTCCGTGGGCGACGGCGTGCCGCGCGAGTTCGCGGGCCAGCTCGTGCAGCCGGGCGGCCTTCTCGGCGCCCAGGTGGCGCCACGGGGCCGTCGCGGAGGCGTTCGTCTGCTCTTCGAGGCTCTGCCGCAGCACGGTGCCCTCCGAGGTGAGCCGGCCGTCGGCGTCCAGCAGGCCCTGCTCGCGCAGCTCCTCGACCCCCGCGGCCCACTGCTCGTCGGACCAGCCGCGCGTCGCCTTCGCCACCGGCTCCACGAAGCCCTTCCCCGTCGCCGTGTAGGTGATCAGCGCGGCCAGCCCGCTCAGCCCGTGCCCGACCAGCGCCGCGATGTGCCCGTCGCCGCGGTACTCCCGCAGCAGCGTCGCCGCGTGCCAGAGGACCAGGTGCGGCTCCGACGGCCACTCCAGCTCCGCGTGCCCGGCGTACAACGGGCGCCCCTCCGGGCTCAACACCGACGCCGCCGAGCGCGCCAGCTCCGCCGCCTCCGCGAGCCGCGGCGAGGTGATCAGCTCCTCGCCCAGCACGCGGCGCAACCCGCCGTCGGCCGCGGCCAGCCGAGCCGCCAAGATCTCCGCCGGCGCGGCGAGCGTCCACGCCCGCGGGATGTGCCTGGCGACCAGCTCCGGGTTGAAGTTGTAGAAGGTGGCGGCGACGACGCCCGGGCCGACCGGGCCCATCGGCGCGGCCCGGCTCGCGAAGTAGCACATCCGGCCCGGCCGCAGCCCGGCCGCGGTCAGCGCCTGCTCCGCCTCGGGCGCGAAGTAGACGAACGAGTGCAGCGGTTCGAGCACCCGGTGGCACCGGAACGCGACGTCGCGGGCTTCTGCGTGATCCACGAGCCCGACCGTAGGCCACCGGCGGGCCGGCGGGAAAGGGGCGGACGAGTTGGCCTGTAAGCCGGATCCTGTTCCGCGGCCGGAACCGCGGCGGCGGCCATCCATCTAGGCCTGCCGTTGCCGGCAGGCTCGAGCGGCCTACCCGCAGGCATCGGACGGGCCGCCCTCGATCGCCTGCGCAGGCGCCTCGCGGCGCCCTCTTGGCCTTGCTCCGGGTGGGGTTTACCTAGCCACCCCGGTCACCCGGGGTGCTGGTGGTCTCTTACACCACCGTTTCACCCTTACCCCGGCGGTGAAGCCGGGGCGGTCTGTTTTCTGTGGCACTGTCCCGCGGGTCGCCCCGGGTTGCGGTTAGCAACCACCCTGCCCTGCGGAGTCCGGACTTTCCTCGAGGGAGTGACCCCTCGCGACCGCCCGGCCAACTCGTCCGCCCACTCAGGGTAACCGTTCCCACGCCGTGGACGTCGGTTGCCCCTCCCCCTGCCCGCCGCTTTACTCGGAATCAGATCGCGCGGCCGTCGACGCACAATTCCCGAAACCATTTCTGTGGAGCCTTCATGCCCGCACCACTCAAATTCGCCTATTGGGTGCCCAACGTCAGTGGCGGACTGGTCACCAGCCGCATCGAACAACGCACCGACTGGGGTTACGACTACAACCGAGAACTCGCCGTGCTCGCCGAGAACAACGGATTCGAGTACGCACTGACCCAGGTCCGCTACACCGCCAGCTACGGCGCCGCCTACCAGCACGAGTCCACCGGGTTCAGCCTGGCGCTGCTGCTCGCGACCCAGCGTCTCAAGGTCATCGCGGCCGTCCACCCCGGACTGTGGCACCCCGGGGTGCTGGCGAAGTTCGTGGCCAGCGCGGACGTCCTGTCCGGCGGCCGGGCCGCGGTCAACGTGGTCAGCGGCTGGTTCAAGGACGAGTTCACCGGACTCGGCGAGCCGTGGCTGGAACACGACGAACGCTACCGGCGGTCCGAGGAGTTCATCCGCGTCCTCAAGGAACTGTGGACCAACGACGCGGCGGAGTTCCGCGGCGACTTCTACCGAATCCACGACTTCGACATCAAACCCAAACCGCTGTCCACACCGGACCGGCCGCACCCGGAGGTGTTCCAGGGCGGCAACTCGACCGCGGCGCGCAAGCTGGCCGGCCGCGTGTCCGACTGGTACTTCAGCAACGGCAAGGACTTCGACGGCTTCAGCGAGCAGGTCGCCGAGGTCCGCGGGTACGCCGCGGAGCACGACCACCACGTCCGCTTCGGGCTCAACGGGTTCGTGATCGCCAGGGACACCGAGGCCGAGGCGCGGGACGTGCTGCGGGAGATCGTGGACAAGGCCGACGTCCAGGCCGTCGAGGGCTTCCGGTCCGCGGTCCAGCAGGCCGGACGGTCGACATCGGACAAGAAGGGCATGTGGGCGGACTCCGAATTCGCCGACCTGGTCCAGTACAACGACGGGTTCCGCACCGGACTCATCGGCACGCCGGAGCAGATCGCGCGCCGGGCGGTGGAGTACAAGCGGCGCGGGGCGGACCTGCTGCTGCTCGGTTTCCTGCACTACCACGAGGACGTCGAGTACTTCGGCCGCGAAGTGCTGCCCATCATCCGTGAGCTCGAAAAGGAGCTCGACGCCACCGCCGCCACCCCCGAACCCGTAGGGAGCTTCTCGTGACCGACTGGATCACCCGCGCCCGCGAGGTCGCCGCCCAGCTGGCGGTCGACGCCGTCGAGCGCGACCGGGCCAACGAGACGCCCTACGCCGAAGTCCAGCTGCTCAAGGACAACGGCCTGGTCACCCTGCTCGGGCCCGCCGAGCACGGCGGCGGCGGGCAGACCTGGGAGACCGCCTACCGCGTGATCCGGGAGATCGCCAAGGCGGACGGCTCGATCGGCCAGCTGCTCGGCTACCACTACCTGTGGGCGTGGGCGGCGCGCCTGGTCGGCACCGACGCGCAGATCGCCGCGGTCGAGGAGCTGTACACGAAGAACAACTTCTTCTTCGGCGGCGCGGTCAACCCGCGCGACTCGGACCTGAAGATCACGCAGGACGGCGACGAGCTCGTCTATCACGGGCACAAGTCGTTCTCCACCGGCAGCAAGGTGTCGGACCTGACCGTGCTGGAGGGCGTCCTGGAAGGGACCGACGAGCACGTCTTCGCGATCGTGCCGTCGAAACAGCCGGGAATCGTGTTCCACGACGACTGGGACAACATCGGCCAGCGGCTCACCGAATCGGGCAGCGTGACCATTTCCGACGTGCGCGTGCCGTGGTCGGATGCCGCCGGATACGTGGACCGGAAATTCCAGCCGCTCGTCTACAACACGCTGAACGTGCCGACGATCCAGCTGGTGTTCACCAATTTCTACCTCGGCATCGCGCAGGGGGCGCTGGAGTCGGCGCTCGCCTACACGCGGGAGCGGACGCGCGCCTGGCCCTACGGCGGGGACGACAAGGCCGCCGCCACCGAGGAGTGGTACGTGCTGGAGGGCTACGGCGACCTGCAGGCCAAGCTGTGGGCGGCGGAAGCACTGGTGGACCGGGCCGGCGCGGCGATCTCGCCGCTCCTGCACGCGCCGCGGGAGGAGCTGACGCCCGAGGCGCGCGGCGAGGTGGCGGTGCTGATCGCCGCGGCCAAGCAGCGGATCGTCGACACCGGGCTGGAGATCGGCACGAAGATCTTCGAGCTGACCGGCGCGCGGGCGAGCGCCACGAAGTACGGGCTGGACCGGTTCTGGCGGAACCTGCGCACCCACTCGCTGCACGACCCGCTGCCGTACAAGCGGCGGGAGGTCGGCGACTACGCGCTGAACGACCGGCTCCCCGAGCCGACCTGGTACACGTAGCCACCTGTTGCCGGAAGGCCACCCCCGCAGCGCTCGGGCGCGGGGGTGGCCTTCACCCGTGAGCGGGGCAGCTAGCGTTGGGGACGTGGTCGCGGCGGTCGGGAGTCTCGGGGCGCTCGCTGCCGTTCTCGGGTTCGCCATGGCGCGCCCGCGCGGCCTGCCGGAGGCGCTGGTCGCCGTGCCCGCCGCGCTCGTCGTGCTCGCCGTCGGGCTGGTCTCGCCCGGTGAAGCGCTGGCGCAGGTCACCGCGATGGCGCCGACGCTCGGGTTCCTCGCGGCGATCCTCGTGCTGGCCGACCTCGCCGACCGCGAGGGCGTGTTCCGGTGGCTCGGCGCCCGGCTGGCCACTGCCTCCCACGGCCGGCCGCGACGGCTGCTGGCGTTGACCTTCGCGGCGGCCGCGGGCACGACCGCGGTGCTGAGCCTCGACGCGACCGTCGTCCTGCTGACGCCGGTCGTCCTGGCCACCACGCGGACGCTCGACTTGCCGCCCAAGCCGCACGTCTACGCGTGCGCGCACCTGGCCAACTCGGCGTCCACGCTGCTGCCCGTCTCGAACCTGACCAACCTGCTGGCCTTCGCGGCGTCCGGGCTGACCTTCACCGGGTTCGCCGCGCTGATGGCCTTGCCGTGGCTGGTCACCGTCGCGGTCGAGCTGGCGGTCTTCGGGTGGTTCTTCCGGCGCGACCTGGCCGGGTTCGCGAAGCCGCCCGCCGTGGACCGGGCCGCGCCGGTCTTCGCGCTGGTCGTCATCGGGCTGACGCTCGCCGGGTTCGGGGTGGGGCCGCTCATCGGGCTCGCGCCGGGGTGGGTGGCCGCGATCGCCGCCGCCGTGCTGGCCGTGCGGGCGCTCGCGCGGCGCGAGACCAGCCCGCGGCAGCTGGTGGTGGCGGCGAACCCGCTGCTCAGCCTGTTCGTGCTCGGGCTGGCGATCGTCGTGCAGGCGGTGTCGGACCACCTGCTCGGTGGCCCGCTGCGGGCGTTGCTGCCGGACACGGCCAGCCTGCCCGGGTTGCTGCTGGCGGCCTTCGTGGCGGCCGCGCTGGCCAACCTGGTCAACAACCTCCCGGCGACGCTGATCCTGCTGGCGGCGCTCGGCCCGCACCCGGCACCCGGGGTGCTGCTCGCCGTGCTGCTGGGCGTGAACATCGGGCCGAACGCCACGTACCTCGGCTCGCTCGCGACGCTGCTGTGGCGCCGCGTCCTCGGCCGGGACGCCCCACCGCTCGGCGAGTTCACGCGACTCGGGCTGGCAACGGTGCCAGTGAGCCTCGCGGCGGCGACCGTCGCGCTGTGGCTGGTGCTCTAGGCACGAGAGCGAAATCGCCGCCCCCATCGTCAGTAGCGCACCGTGCCGGCGGCCAGCGGTGGGTACACCCTCGAGGGCTCTCCGTCGACCGTGGTGCCGGCGAACTGGAGCATCGCCCGCTGCTCGCCGTGCATCGGGGCCGGGTAGTCCAGCTCCGGGGCCGACACCTCGTCCAGGGTGCGCACGTGCTCCGGCGGCAAGGTGACCTCGTCGAGGTTGTCCTCCAGGTGCCCGAGGCGCCGGGCGCCCAGGATCGGCACCACTCCCCGCGCCCGCAGCCATGCCAGCGACACCGCTGCGGACGTCGTGCCCAGTTCCTCGGCGATCGCGGCGACCGCCTCGATCACCGCGTAGTCGGACTCGGCGGGACCGCCGACGAACGCCGCCCGGGCGGAATCGGCCGGTGCGGCGCCGCGGCGGTACTTGCCGGACAGGAAACCGTTCTTCAGCGGGCTCCACGCGACCAGCCCGAGGCCCTGGTCGGCGGCCAGCGGCGCGATCTCGCCCTCGACCGTGCGCGCCAGCAACGAGTACTCGACCTGCAGCGCGATCAACGGCGTCCAGCCGCGCAGCAGCGCCGTGGTCTGCGCCTGCGCGGTGACCCAGGCGGGCGTGTTGGAGAAGCCGATGTAGCGGACCTTGCCGGCCCGGACCAGGTCGTCGAGGGCCCGCAGCGTCTCCTCGATCGGGGTGCTGCGGTCCCAGTTGTGCAGCCAGTACAGGTCCACGTGATCGGTGCGCAGGCGGCGCAGCGACTCGTCGAGCTGGGCGATGACCGACCGCCGTCCGGCACCGCCGCCGTTCGGGTCGCCTGGGTGCATGTTGGTGAAGAACTTGGTCGCCAGCACCACGCGGTCGCGGCGTCCCGGGTGGGCGGCGAACCAGTCGCCGAGGATCTTCTCGGAATGCCCGTTCGTGTAGAAGTTCGCGGTGTCCACGAAGTTCCCGCCGCGGTCGAGGTAGGTCGCCAGGATCTTCTCCGACTCCTCGACGCCGCACCCGGCGCCGCCGGGATCGTCGCCGAAGGTCATCGCGCCGAGGGCGTACGGGCTGACCCGCAGGCCGGATCGGCCCAGGGTGACGTAGTGGTCGAGCGGCATGGGAGGTGCTCCTCGTGTCGGTCCGGATGGTCCTCCCATCGAAGCCCGCGCGAGGTGTTTCGAGGTAGACCGATCCGCGCTGCCTCTTGCACGATCCTCTCGGCTCCGCCCGGATCGGGCTTGTGCTTCCTCGGCCCCGGGTGGTTCCGTCGAGAGGTGCTCAACGAGATCCGCGACCTCATCGCGGCCCACGCCCGCCCGGACCTGCGGACGCCGGTCGACGGCCTGCTGCTGTCCCGGGTGGACGACACCGAGCCGGAGCACTCGCTCACCGAACCGCTGCTGGTGTTGATGGCCCAGGGCGGCAAACGGCTGCTGCTCGGCGACCGGGTGTTCGAGTACCGGGCGGGCCAGTTCCTCCTGGTCACCGCCGCGCTGCCGGTCACCGGCCGGTTCCTGGCGGCGCCGTCGCTGGGTGCCGGACTGGTGCTGCGGCCGTCCGCGATCGCGCCGCTGCTGCTGGAGGCGCCCGCCCCGCGCACCCCGGCCGGCCCCGCCATCGCCACCGGGGACGCCGACGCCGACCTGCTCGACGCCGTGACCCGGCTGCTGCGGCTGCTCGACCGGCCCGCCGACGTGCCCGTGCTCGCCCCGCTCATCGAGCGGGAGATCCTCTGGCGCCTGCTCACCGGCCCGTGCGGGGCGACGCTGCGCCAGATCGGCCTTGCCGACAGCAGCCTGAGCCTGGTCGGCCGCGCCATCGCCCGGATCAGGGAGAACTACGCCGAGCCGATCAGGATCGCGGAGCTCGCGCGGCTGTGCGGGCTGAGCGCATCGGCGTTCCACCGGCACTTCCGCGCGGTCACCGCGATGAGCCCGCTGCAGTTCCAGAAGCGGATCCGGCTGCAGGAGGCGCGGTCACTGCTGCTGGCCCGGCCCGACGACGTCGCCGGTGTCGGGCACCTCGTCGGCTACGACAGCCCGTCGCAGTTCAGCCGGGAATACCGCCGCCTGTTCGGCGCGCCACCCGGCCGGGACGCCGCGCGTCTGCGGGCCTCGGCGCCCGCCTTGCCGTGAGAATCAGGCCAAGTGCGAGATGTCGTTGACCAGGCGCACCGACGCGTTGCCGTCCGGGTAGAACTCCACGATCGACAGCGACGCCAGGTCCAGGTGCAGCCGGAACAGCAGCGACGGGCCGGCGTCCAGGCCGAGCCGCAGCAGGGACTTGATCGGGGTGACGTGGCTGACCACGATGATCGTCCGGCCGGCGTGGCTCTCGACCAGCTCGTCCCGCGTGCGGCGGACCCGCTGGTGCACCGCGTCGAAGCTCTCCCCGCCCGGCGCGGGCACCGACGGGTCGCGCAGCCAGCGGCCGTGCAGCTCGGGATCGCGCTGCGCCGCCTCCGTGAAGGTCAGCCCCTCCCACTCGCCGAAGTCGGTCTCCAGGAGGCCGGGGTGGGTCTCCACCCGGGCGCCGAGCGCGTCGGCGACCGACTGGGCCGTCTGCTTCGCCCTGGTCAGCGGGGACGCCACGATCGCGGTGTCCGTGCCGAGGTCGGACAACGCGGCGAGGCGCTTGGCGGCCGCGGCGGCCTGCTGCAGGCCGTGCTCGGTCAGCGGCACGTCGCCGCGGCCCGAGTACCGGCGGTCGACCGACATCGCGGTCTGCCCGTGCCGCAGCAGCATCATCCGCGTCGGTGTGCCCTGCGCGCCGGTCCACTTCTGCGGCGTCGTGCGCTCCGGGCCCGCGCCCTTGCCCGCCTGGGTGTCCATCGCCTCGTTGGCGAGCCGGTCGGCGTGCGCGTTCTCGGCGCGCGGGATCCACTCGTAGCGCACGGCCGCGAACCCGGCGGCCAGCTCGCGGGCCTGCTCGGCGAGCGGCTTCAGCGCCTCGTGCTTGATCTTCCAGCGGCCGGACATCTGCTCGACCACCAGCTTCGAGTCCATCCGGACGTCGACCTCGGTGGCGCCCGCCTCCGCGGCCGCCCGGAGCCCGGCGATCAGGCCCGAGTACTCGGCGAAGTTGTTCGTCGCCACCCCGAGCCCCTCCTGGCGCTCGGCCAGGACCGCGCCCGTCGCGGCGTCGCGGACAACGGCCCCGTACCCGGCCGGCCCGGGGTTGCCCCGCGAACCGCCGTCGGCCTCGACGACCACTCTCACAGGCCCGACTCCACCGTCCGCACCAGGATCGCGCCGCAGTTCTCGCACTGCACGACCTCGTCCTCGGCCGCCGCCTTGAGCTCGGACACCGTGTTGCGGTCGAACTCCATGTTGCAGGCCAGGCACTTGCGCGCCCGCACCAGCGCGGCGCCGATGCCCTTGTGCGCGCGGACCCGCTCGTACAGCTTCAGCAGCCCCTCCGGGAACCGCGGCACCAGCTTCGCGCGGTCCTCCTCGCGGCGGGCCTTCGTGGTGTCCAGGTCCTTGAGCGTCTCGTCGCGGCGGCCCTCGACGTCGGCCAGCGCCTGCTCGGTCTTGTCGACCTCGGCCCCGGTGCGCTGCACGTCCAGGCCGAGCGCTTCGCGGCGCTCCATCAGCTCCAGCAGGTCGTCCTCGAGCGCGCTCTGGCGCCGGGCCAGGGTCTCCAGCTCGTGCTGCAGGTCCGCGACCTGCTTGGCGGGCAGGGTGCCGCCGTCGATCAGCTTGCGGTCGCGGTCCTCGCGGGCGCGGACGGACTCGATCTCCTTCTCCTGGCGGGCGATCTCGCGGTCCAGGTCGGAGGCGGCGGTCTCGTGCCGGATCGCCGTGTCGCGCAGCTCGCGCAGGGTCTTCTGGATGCCCTCGATCTCGGCGAGCTCGGGCATGGTCCGGCGGCGGTGCTCGACCCGGGACAGCTCGGCATCCACTTTCGCGAGCTCGAGCAGCTGACGCTGGACGGCTGGCTCTGCCTTCACTGGTACTCCCTCGGATTACGCACGGATGGTCCACGGATCGGTTCGGCGCGCGGACACGTGAACGTTGACGTTACCCGCAAAGGCGTCCCGCAGGACGGCCGAGGCTTGACCGCACCACGGCCACTCGCTGGCCCAGTGGGTCAGGCCGACCAGTGCGGGCGCGTCCGCGCCGGTTTCCAGGTGCTCGCCGGCGGGGTGGTGCCGCAGGTCGGCGGTGACGTAGGCGTCCACGCCGGCCGCGGTCGCGGCGCCGAGGAAGCTGTCCCCGGCCCCGCCGGACACCGCCACCGTCCTAATCAGACGGTCCGGGTCGCCCGCCCCGAGCACGCCCGGCTCGGTGGCGGGCAGGGCGCCGGCCACCCGGCGCACGAACGCGGCGAACGGCTCCGGCTCGGGCAGCTCGCCGATGCGGCCGAGGCCGGTGGAGCCGTCCGGGTGCGGGTCGAGCGGTCGGAGCACCCGCAGCCCGATGGCCTCGGCCAGTGCGTCGGACACGCCGGGGTTCGCGGAGTCGGCGTTCGTGTGCGCGCAGTACAGGGCGATGCCGGCGCGGATGAGGCGGTGCACCAGCGCGCCCTTCGGGGTGTCGGCAGGCACGCCGTGCACGCCGCGCAGCAGCAGCGGGTGGTGCGCGACGACCAGCTGGACCCCGGTCTCGATGGCCTCGTCGATGGTGGCCGCGACCGGGTCGACGCAGATCAGGACGTCGGTGACCGGCTCGGCGGGGTCGCCGCAGACCAGGCCGACCGCGTCCCAGCTCTCCGCGAGCGCGGGCGGGTAGGCGTCCTCCAGTGCGGCGATCACTTCGGCGAGGGCGGGCATGGGGGGATCTTCGCATGCGGCGTGGGGCAGACTGCGGGGTGTGACCGAGCCGAGCCTGCACATCTGCTTCGTCTGTTCCGGCAACATCTGCCGCTCCCCCATGGCGGCCATCGTCTTCCGGGCGCACCTGGAGCGCGCCGGGCTGGCCGACCGGGTGCGCGTCACCAGCGCCGGCACCGGGCCGTGGCACGTCGGCGAACCGGCCGATCCGCGTGCCCGCGAGACACTGCGCGAGCACGGCTACACCGGCAAGCACGTGGCCGCGCAGGTCGACAGCGACCACCTGTCCGCCGACCTGCTGCTCGCCGCCGACCGGGGCCACCTGCGGGAACTGCGGCGGCTGGTGGACGACCCCTCACGCGTGCGGTTGCTGCGGTCCTTCGAGCCGGAGGCGCCGGAGGGTGCGGAGGTGCCGGACCCGTACTACGGCGGCGACGACGGGTTCGACGAGGTCCTCGCGATGGTCGAACGGACCGTTCCCGCGCTGCTGGACTGGGCGAAGGCGCAGCTCTGAGCTGCGCTCATGCGGTTGCGGCCGCACGCGGTTACCGTGGCGGCGGGCAGACGAAAAGGTGCTGGACATGAGCGTTCGCGAAGCCGTCGAACGGCTGCTGGGAGTTCCGGTCACCGGGGTGCGCCGCAGCAGTGGCGCGGTGTGCCTGGTGACCGCCGAGGGGCGGGGTGTCCTGGTCGCGAAGCAGGGCAGCGGCCCCGGCGCGACCGACGCCGAAGCCGCCGGGCTGCGGTGGCTCGGCGAGCACGGGGACGTGCCGGTGCCGCAGGTCCACGCGCACGACGACGAGTGGATCGTCATGGAGTACGTGCCGCCGACGTACCCCGAGACCGCCGCGGCGGAAGCGTTCGGGCGCGGCCTGGCGCGGCTGCACCTGCGGGGCGCGCCCGCGTACGGTTCGCCGCCGCCCGGCGGACCGGCCGACGCGTGGATGGGCCTCGCCCCGATGCGCAACGAGGAGTGCCCGGACTGGGCGACGTTCTACGGTTCGCACCGCGTGCTGCCGTACGTGCGGATGTGCGTGGACCAGGGCCTGTACGACGCGGGGCAGGCGGAGGTGTTCGAGCGGTTGTGCGCGCGGCTGCCCGAGCTGGGCGGCCCGGCCGAACCCCCGTCCCGTGTACACGGCGACGCGTGGAGCGGCAACGTGCACTGGGGGCAGGGCGCGGTGTGGCTGATCGACCCTGCGGCGCACGGCGGGCACCGCGAGACGGACCTGGCGATGCTGCGGCTGTTCGGCACGCCGCTGCTGGAGCACATCCTGGGCGCGTACGAGGAAGCGGCGAAGGACCTGGACGCCCCACTCGCCGACGGCTGGCGGGAGCGCGTGGAGCTGCACCAGCTGTTCCCGCTGCTCATGCACGCGGCGGTCTTCGGGGCCGGCTACGCGCGGCAGGCGCTGCGCGCGGCGGAGGCAGCGCTGGCGCGCTGAGGTGGGCGCGCGCTGAGGTGGGCGCGCGCCGCGGAGTGCGGGAGCGTGAGGTGCGCGCGGCAACGCGGCGCAGCAACGCGCGGCAGTGCGGTGAGCGCGGTGAGCGCGGCGGGGCCGGCCGCCACGCTGCACGGGGCGCGGCACAGCAGGGCAGCAGCGTGCGGCGAGACAAGGCGCGGGTGCGGGCACGGCGAGCCACGCGGGGCGCGACCGATGTCACCTGCCACACGCTGCGCTGACCTCCCCACACAGCCCCCACCGGGGACGGCCTACCGTAGAGGTGTGCGGCTGAAGTTCCTCCTCCGGCCGAGCTGGCTCGCCCTCGTGGTGGGTGTGCTCGCGTTCGCGTTCGCCTGCTTCACGCTGCTGTCCCCGTGGCAGTTCTCCCGCAACGACGAGCGCGAGGCCCAGAACAGGGCCATCGAGGCCTCCCTCACCGCCGACCCGCGTCCGTTGAACGACGTTCTCCCGCCCGGCGCCGTCCCCGACGCGAACACCGAGTGGACCCGCGTCGAGATCACCGGCTCCTACCTGCCGGAACACGAGGTCGTGGCACGCCTGCGGACCGTGCAGGGGCAGCCCGCGTTCGAGGTGCTCACCCCGTTCCGCGCCACCGACGGCCAGGTCGTCCTTGTCGACCGGGGCTACCTCCAGCCGGACTCCCGCACCGAGGTCCCGCCCTACGCCGCACCCCCGGCGGGCACCGTGACGATCGTCGCGCGGATCCGGGAGGACGAGAACGACCCGAAGAACCGGGACGCCTTCGCCGACGCCTCCACCCACGGCAAGCTGCAGAGCTACAGCGTCGACTCCCGCGTGGTGGCGCGGTCGAGCGGCCTGGACATCCGCAGCGGCTACTTCCAGCTCGACTCCGACCAGCCGGGCGTGCTCAACGCCCTGCCGCTGCCGCAGACCGACGCGGGCCCGTTCTTCTCCTACGCGCTGCAGTGGATCGCGTTCGGGGTCATGGCCATCGCGGGCCTGGTGTACTTCACGGTCCGCGAGCTGAAGCCCGGCGGTGTGCTCAACGAGATGGCCGAAAAGAACAAGCGCAAGCGCAAGTCGGTCGCCGAAATCCTGGCCGAAGACGAGGTCAACGAGACCGGCGGCGAAGACCGAACAGAGCAGCCAGCACAGCGGAACTGACCCCGGCCAGCCACCCCACCACCCGCGACAACTCGACCGCGCGCGTCACGTGCCCGGCGTCCGGGTTCCGGCCGTCGCCCAGTACCGGCAGTTCCTCGACGCCGTGCGGGTAGACCGTGCGGCCACCGAGGCGGATCTCCAGCGCCCCCGCGAACGCCGCCTCCATCCGGCCGGCGTTCGGGCTCGGGTGGGCCGCCGTGTCCCGCCGCCACGCGCGCCACGCCCCGGCCGCCGAGCCGCCGACCACCGGCGCGCTCGACACCGTCAGCGCGGCCGCGAACCGGGTCGGCAGCAGGTTGACCAGGTCGTCCAGGCGCCGCGCGAACCACCCCGCCGGACGGGTCGGGTCGCCAACGGTCCGCAGCACCGACACGGTCCGCGCGGCGAGCAGGCCGGGCATTCCGGCGACCGCGCCCCAGAACAGCGGGCCGACGACGGCGTCCGCGGTGTGTTGCGCGACCGACTCCACCGCCGCACGGGACAGGCCGACGACGTTCAGCCCGCCGGTCTGCCTGCTGTCCAGTTCGGACAACGTCTCGCGGGCCGCGTCGAGTTCGCCCTCTTCGAGGTCGCGGGCCAGTTCGGTGCCGTCGGCCGCGAGACCGGCGCCGCCGAGCACGGCCCACGTCGCGACGGCCGTGCCGAGCGCCTGCAGGACCGGGCTGCGCCGCAGCGACCGCTCCGCCAGCACCCCGGCCACCACGGCCGAGCCGGCCAGCCCGCCGGCGAAGGCGACGCCGGCCAGGCGGTGCTGGGGCAGGCTCGCGTCGACGGTCCGGACGGCGCGGGTGAACACGGTGACCGGCCGTCCGCGCTTCGGCTCGCCGATCACCCCGTCCGCCGCCGCCCCCAGCAGCAGTCCGATCGCCCGTGCGGCACTCACTCGTGGCTCCCCCCGAGGTCGGTATCCGCCGTGAGGCTACTCGAACTGCTGGGCGACCTCGTCGCGCGCCTGGACCATGATGTCCCGCATCGCGCGCTCGGCCCGGTCGGCGTCTGCCTCGTCGATGGCGCGGGCGACCTCCAGGTGCAGCGCGACCGCCTCCGGCTGCGGTTCCGGCGGCATCAGGCCGTGCTCGGTCCGCCCGGTCAGCACCTCCGCGACGACCGCCGAGAGCTGCGTGAACATCGGGTTGCCCGACGCGGCGAGCACCAGGTGGTGAAAAGCGATGTCGTGCCCGAGGAAGGTGTGCAGGTCCCGCGCGTGTGCGGTGACCTCCAGCCGGGCACCCAGTGCCCGTAGCCGCCCGCGCTCCTCGGGGGTCGCGCGGATCGCGGCGAAGCGCGCGGCGCTCGGCTCGACCGCCCACCGCAGCTCCATCAGGTTGCGCAGGGCGACGGGACGCTGCTCGCCGTCCAGTTGCCAGCGGATCAACCGGGGGTCGTAGTGGTTCCAGTCGGCGCAGTCCCGGACCGTGATGCCGACGCGGCGCTTGCTCGTGGTCAGCCGCATCGCCTCGAGCGCGCGGACGACCTCACGCGCCACGGTGCGCGAGGCGCCGTGGTTCTGCTGCAGCTCTTCCAGCCGCAGCACCGTGCCCGGCGGCAGCTTCCCGCAGGCGATCGCGGTCCCCACCGCGTCGAGCATGCGCTCGTGAATTCCCTCGGCCACGCAGGTGACGCTAGACCACTGATTCGATTAAGTAGTACTTGTGGGTTGAATAAGTAGTACTTTTGCGTTGCACTGATCGAGTGACAGCGAGGTCGGAGGAGCGAAGCCAATGACGGTCATCGTCGTGATGGGTGTCGCCGGTTCGGGCAAGACGACGGTGGGTTCGGCGTTGGCCGAGCGCCTCGGCGTCGAATACGCGGAAGCGGACGCCTTCCACCCGCCGGCGAACATCGAGAAGATGTCGTCCGGCCACCCGCTCGACGACGAAGACCGGTGGCCGTGGCTGCACGCCATCGCGGCGTGGATCTCCGAGCACCAGGCCACAGGCGGTGTGGTGTCGTCGTCCGCGCTGAAGCGGCGCTACCGCGACGTGCTGCGGACCGGCGGGGACGTGTGGTTCCTGCACCTCGACGGCCCCCGGGACGTCCTTGCCGAGCGGATGCAGGGGCGCACCGGGCACTTCATGCCGGTGTCGTTGCTGGACTCCCAGCTCGCCGATCTCGAACCCCTCGAAACCGATGAGCGCGGCCTGATCGCCGACATCCTCGAACCCCCGTCGGCGATCGTGGACCGCGCGCTCACCGAGCTGGCAAAGGAGCAGCCGTGAGTACTCTCGCCGCCGCCTGGACCGGGACCGACACCCGGCTGGTCGTCGCGACCCTGATCGGCATCGCCGTGATCGTGGTGCTGATCAGCAAGGCCCGCATGCACGCCTTCCTGTCGCTGATCATCGGATCGGTGGTCGTCGGCCTGCTGGGCGGACTGCCGGTCGACAAAGTCATCAAGAGCTTTTCCAGTGGGGTGGGCTCGACCGTCGCGTCGGTCGGCCTGCTGATCGCGCTGGGCGCGATGCTCGGCAAGCTGCTGGCCGATTCCGGTGGGGCGGAACAGATCGTCGACACGATCCTGTCCCGCACGTCGTCGAAGGCGCTGCCGTGGGCGATGGCGCTGGTCGCCGCCCTGATCGGGCTGCCGATGTTCTTCGAGATCGGCCTGGTCATGCTCATCCCGGTCGTGCTGCTGGTCGCCAAGCGCAGCGGCAAACCGCTGATGCTGGTCGGGATCCCCGCGCTGGCCGGGCTTTCCGTGCTGCACGGCCTGGTGCCGCCGCACCCCGGCCCGCTCGCCGCGGCCGGCGCGCTGAACGCGAGCGTCGGCATCGTGCTCGGCCTCGGCCTGCTGGTCGCGATCCCGACGGTGATCATCGCGGGCCCGCTGTTCGGCAAGCTCGCCGCGCGCTGGGTGCCCGAGGCGCGGGCGCCGGAACACCTGATCCCGTCCGCGGGCGGGAGCGAGGACGAGCGGCGGCGGCCGAGCTTCACCGCGACGCTGGTGACCGTGCTGCTGCCGGTGGTCCTGATGCTGGGCAAGGCGATCGCGGACATCGTCGCCGACAGCGGCAACCCGGTCCGCCGGGTGCTGGACTTCGTCGGTGACCCGCTGATCGCGCTGCTCGCCGCGGTGCTGCTGGGCATGTTCACGCTCGGCCGCGCCGCCGGGTTCACTCGCGACCGGCTGGCTTCGACGGTCGGCGAGTCGCTCGGCCCGATCGCCGGGATCATCCTGATCGTCGCCGCGGGCGGCGGGTTCAAGCAGATCCTCGTCGACGCGGGCGTCGGCAACGTCGTCACGCAGCTCGCCGAGGGCGCCAACATCCCGGCGCTGCTGCTCGGCTGGCTGGTCGCGGTGCTGATCCGGCTCGCGACGGGCTCGGCGACCGTGGCGACGGTGTCCGCGGCCGGGCTGGTGTCCGGCCTGGCGGCGACGATGTCGCCCACCGAGGCGGCGCTGCTGGTGCTCGCGATCGGCGCGGGCTCGCTGTTCTTCTCGCACGTCAACGACGCCGGGTTCTGGCTGGTCAAGGAGTACTTCGGGTTGTCCGTCGGCCAGACCATCCGGAGCTGGTCGATAATGGAGACGGTGATCTCGGTGGTCGCGATCGCGATCATCCTGCCGCTGGGCGCGCTGCTCGCCTGAGGCCGAGGGGCCTTCGGTTGGTGCCGAAGGCCCCTTATGCCGTGCGCGCCGCCGCAGAACGCTTGGCGGCATGACCGAAAAACTCCTGATCGACGAGTACCTGCCCGAATACGAGGCGCACCAGCTGGACGCCGTAGTCGTCGAGGCGCCGCCGGACGCGGCCTATCGCGCGGTCCGCGACCTGGACCCGGACAAGGTCGCACAGGCCGTTCCCCTGCTGCGGGTGCTCGGCCGGGTCCGCGCTCTTCCGGCCGCGATCGCCGACCGGATCCGCGGCGACACCGAACCGCCACCGGAATCCCTGCCCGCCGAGGAGTACCAGGCGGCGTTCGTACTGCTCGACGAGCGGCCGGGCGCGGAGTTCGTGGTCGGCATGATCGGCAAGTTCATGACGGCGACGCAGCTGGAGTTCCGGCGGTTCGAGCCGGGCGAGTTCACCGGGTTCGAGGAGCCCGGCTACGGCAAGGTTGCGCTGAACTTCGTCGTCCAGCCGTACGGGCCGGGCCGGTCGCTGCTGACGACCGAAACCCGCACGGCGACGACGGATGCGTTGTCGCGCAACCGGTTCGCCCGGTACTGGACCGTGGTCGGACCGTTCGCCGGGTTCATCATGCGGCGATGGCTGCGCCTGGCGAAGCGCAACGCCGAGTCAGCCGAACGCGACGTGGTCCAGCCAGAAGGCCAGCAGTGACGCGTCCCCGGTGACGGCGAGCCCCTCCACCGGCCTGCGGCGGTAGACGAGCAGCAGCAGGTCGGTGAGCGAGCCGCGCACGGTGACCGCCGCGTCGGCGGGGCCGCGGCGCCAGCGGATGACGTCGCCGGTGAGGTCGACGAACCAGGACACCTCCGGCGCCTGCAACACGATCGTCCGGCCCGGCCCGAGCAGTTCCCGCTTGCGCGGGTCGATCTCGAAGTGCTGGGGCAGGACGTCCAGCTCCATCCACTCGTCGAGGGAGGCTGCCGCGACGTCCTCGGCGACGGTGAACTCCACGCCGGCGGCGAGGCAGGCGTCGGCACGGTGGACGACCGTCTCGTGCGCGAAGCGGCGCGCGAGGAACTCCGACCGGTTGAAGTCGAACGGCCCCCAGGTGGGTGCGTCGGGGCCGGCGTCGCGCAGCGTTTCCGAGAGCCGGCGCGCTCCCTCCAGCAACCACTGCGTGGGCACTTCGCCGGCGTCGTCACCGTGGAGTTCGCGCAGCTGGTCGTCGGGCAGGTACTCGAGGCTGCGCGTCCGGACGATCTCCTCGGCCCAGCGGTGCCCGCCGCCGATGTGGCGCAGCAGCATGCCCAGCGTCCAGCCGGGGCACGACGGCACCGGCGCGCGCAGGTCCGCGCCTGCGATGCCGGCCGTGAGCAGCTCGGTCTGGGTGACGATCTCGGCGCGGAGCCGGTCGAAGTCCACGGTTTCCCCTTTCGTCGTCTGACACGGGGAGGTCGGAACCGCGACCGGCTTTTCGACATCGGGCCGCACTGGCTTCCGGCCGATGGCGCGCCGACGTGCCCCCGACCGGGCACCGCGCACGCCGCACACCCACGAGGAAGCCGACCCTCAGCCCCGTTCCGCGTAGGCCCACGCCTCCAGCATCACGCGTGCGATCGACGAATTACCGGGCAGGATCAGTTCGCTCGTGCCGTCGAGGATGGGGACCGGGCGGCCCTTCGCCTCGAACGCCGCGCGCACCTCGGCGCGCGGCACCCACAGCGCGGCCTCGATCTCGCCGTCGGCCGGGACCAGGGGGCGGGACGCGTCCGCCCTCGCGGCGAAGCCGAGCATGATCGAGCGCGGGAACGGCCACGGCTGGCTGCCCAGGTACCGCACGTCGTGGACGTCCGCGCCGACCTCCTCGCGGATCTCCCGCACACAACAGCCCTCGAGCGACTCGCCGGCCTCGACGAAGCCGGCCAGCACCGAGTACCGCCCCGGCGGCCACACCGGCTGCCGCGCCAGCAGGACGTGCGAGCCGTTGACGCCCTCCTCGTCGTGCACCAGGCAGATGATCGCCGGGTCCGTGCGCGGGTACTCCTCGCGGCCGCACGCCTCGCACTTCGACGCCCACCCGAACTGCACCAGGTGCGTCGGGCTGCCGTCGCGCACGCAGAACCGCGCCTGCCGGTGCCACACCCGCAACGCCTGCGCCGTGGTGAACAGCCCGGCCGCCGTGTCGTCCAGCTGGTCGCCGTGCGCCCGCAGCGTCACCCACAGCTCGCCGTCGACCCGCGGCGCCTCCTCGGGCATGCCCCAGCTGCCCGGGATCTCGACGATCTCCGGTTCGCCCTCCGGCTCGCCCGGCAGCGACCAGTAGTCGACGCCCTGCCACTCGCCGAGGAACACCGCGTCCGCGGGCGGTTCCTCGCCGAACGTCAGCGCCTTGCGGGTCGCCAGGACCGCTTCTCCCTCGCGCACCGGCGTGCGCAACTGCTTGTCCAGCAGCATGACCTGCGCGTCCGGCCACCGGGCGCGCAGGCGCTCCGGGTTGGTGCGCAACGTCTCCTGCCGGTCCACAGTGGACCGGGAGAGCGTCGGGAGGCGGCCCAGCGTGAACGGTGCGACGGTCACTTGCCGGGCTCCCCCACGGTGACCCCGCCGAGCGCGGTCAGCTGCGGCGCGAGCGTCTCGGCGTCACCGACCACGACACCGGTGAACCGGGCCGGGGCGAAGAAGTCGAGCGCGGCCTGGGCGACCTCCTCCACGGTGACCGCGGCGACCCGCCGCGGGTGCTCGGCCAGCCACTCCACACCGAGGCCGGCCGCGGTCAGCGCGGCGAGCTGGCTGGCCAGCCCGGCCTGCGACGACGTCGCGGTGAGCAGCGAGCCGACGGCGTACTGGCGCACCGACTCGACCTCCTCGGCCGTCGGCGGCACGACCGCGAGCCTGCCCAGCTCGTAGCGGGTCTCCAGCAGCGCGGCCGCGGTGACCTCGTTCGCCGTGTCCGCGTCGACCCCGACGGTCGCCGTGGTGCCGGTGAACTCGAACCCGGAGTGCGCGCTGTAGGTGTAGCCCTTGTCCTCGCGGATGTTCTCCACCAGCCGCGAGGAGAAGTAGCCGCCGTAGGTCATGTTCGCCAGCTGCAGCGCGGCGTACCGCGGGTCCGTGCGCGGCAGCGACTGCGCGATGAGCCGGATCTGCGACTGCACCGCCCCGGCCCGCGGCACCAGCAGCAGGTCACCGCCGGTGACCTCGGGCAGGCCGGGCATCACGACCGCCGACGCGTCGGACGACCAGCCGCCCAGGACGCGCTCGACGTCGGCCGCGATCCGCTCCGGGTCGATGTCGCCGACGATCACCAGCACCGAACCACGCGGCAGCACCGCGGCGGTGTGCAGCGCGCGGACGGCCTCCGGCGTCACCTGTTCCACGTCGGCGGCCTGCGGCACCTCGCGGGTGGCCGGGTGGTCGCCGTAGACGTGCCTGAGCAGCGCCTCGCGGGCGATCACCCGCGGCTGCGTGCGCGACACCGCCAGCCGCTCGACCAGCCGGGCCGACTCGCGCGCCACCTCGTCATCCACATAGGACGCGCCGGTGAGCGCGTCGGCGAGCACGTCCAGCAGCGTCGGCAGGCCGGTCGCCAGTCCGTTGCCGGAGATGGTCAGCCGCTCCGGGTCGACCACGGTGTCCAGCTCGCCGCCGATCAGCGCCAGCTCGGTGTCGATCTCGATCCGGTCGCGCCGCGCGGTGCCGGTGAGCATGGTCTCGGCGAGCACCTCGGCGGTGGCCGCGTGCAGCGGCGCGGTGCCGCCGAACGGGATCCGCAGCCGCAGCTCCACCAGCGGCACGGTCGGCTTGCGGACCGCGAGCAGGCGCAGGCCGTTGGACAGCACGGTGTCCACGTGGGACAGATCCGCCGCGGCCTTCTGCGCGCCGAGCTCCGGGACCGGGCGCGGTCCGGTGGCGGTGCGGCCGATCTCCTCGGCGCTGCGGTGGTCGACGGACGTCACTTCGCTCCCCCTTCGGGCTCGACGAGCAGGACCGCGCGCGAGTCGGGCCGCAGCGCCTTGGCGGCGGCGGCCACGTCCTCGCCGGTGACGGCCGCCATCCGGTCCGGCAGCCGGGACACCAGGGACGGGTCCCCGTAGAGCAGTTCGAACGCGCCGAGCGACAGCGTCCGGGACATCAGCCGGTCGTGCTCGGCGTGCAGGCTCGCGCTCCAGCGCGCGGTGACCTTGGCCAGTTCCTGGGCGTCGGGCGGCGTGGCGGCGAGCTTCTCCAACTCCTCGTCGACCGCGGCCAGCACCCGGTCGGCCGGGACGTCCGGCGAGTGGATGGCGGTGATCGAGAAGGTGTCCGGGTCGCGCGCCTCGAACGGGCCGAACAGGCCCGCGCCCGCGCCGATGTCGGTGACCAGCGGCTCGCGGTGCACCAGCCGCTGCTGCAGCCGGGAGCCGTCGCCGTCGGTCAGCACGCCGGCCAGCACCAGGTTCGCGAGATAGGCGTCCAGCTCGCCGACCGGGTCCGGCATCCGGTAGCCCACCGCCAGCGCGGGCAGCGGCGCGTGCGGGTCGGTGTGCTGGCCGCGGACCTCGCCGGCGGGCGGCGGCTCGGCGAACGAGCGCTTCGGCGGCGCCGGGCGGTGCGGCACGTCGCCGAAGTGCTTCTCGATCAGCTCGCGCGCCCGGTCCGGCTCGAAGTCGCCCGCGACGGTGAGCACCGCGTTGGCCGGCGAGTAGTAGGTGTCGAAGAACGCCGCGCAGTCGTCCAGGCTGGCCTGCTCCAGGTCGGTGAAGTCGCCGTAGCCGTTGTGCGCGTTGGGGAACGTCGAGTAGAGCACCGGCGGCAGGAGGATCCACGGGAACCCGCCGTAGGGCCGGTTCAGCACGTTGAGGCGGATCTCCTCCTTCACCACGTCGATCTGGTTGGCGAGGTTCTCCTTCGTCAGCTTCGGCGCGCGCATGCGGTCGGCCTCGAGGAACAGCGCGCGCTCCAGTGCCGCGGAGGGCAGCACCTCGTAGTAGTCGGTGTAGTCCGGGTGGGTCGACCCGTTGAAGGTGCCGCCGCTGGACTGCACGATCTTGAAGTGCGCGAGCTTCTCCAGGCTCTCGCTGCCCTGGAACATCAGGTGCTCGAACAGGTGCGCGAACCCGGTGCGCCCCTCCGGCTCGGAGCGGAAGCCCACGTCGTAGTGCACGGCGACGCCGACAACCGGAGCGGTCGGGTCCGGCGCGAGCACTACGCGCAGGCCGTTGTGCAGGGTGAAGCGGGAGGTCTCGGCCATGCGCCCCACCATACGGCCATCACGGGGCCGGGGTCCGACGACGGTCCTGCAGGGCAACGAGGAATTCACCGAGAGCGAACGCGGTGTCCGGCGCCGGCCGTCCGAGGGCCAGTGCGTAGGGCACGAAGCGGTCACCGGCGGGCAGTCCGGCCGGGTCGCGCAGGCGCCGGGCGAGGGTGCGGCCGCGGCGGGTGCGATGCGGGAGGAACCGGGCGGCGAGCGCCAGTGCGAGCCCGGTGAGCGCGAGGATCACGCCGAGCTGCGCGTAGCCGGTGGTGAGCGCGAGGACGATCGTCAGGAACAGGCCGTAGCAGGTGATCCGGATGCCGGCCCGGCGCGCGCGGCCGGGTGGGCGGAGCCAGCCGCGGCGGATCGCGTCGGCTTCCAGGTCCTGGAGGGGGTCGTCGCCGTCGAGGACGCGGCGCTCGAAGCCGGTGAGCCGGTCGTCGGGCGGGTGGGCCGGTCCGGCGTCCGGCCCGAGGTAGCCGCGGATGGCCAGGTCGACGGCGGTGACGACCACCGGGTCGGCGCCGCGGAGCAGCGCGATGTGGCCGGGCAGGACGCCGTCCGGGGTGGCGAACGGTTCGGCGGTGAACCCGGCGGGCAGGGGCGGGCGTGGGCGGCGGGCGAGCAGGAGTGACACGGCCCCGGCGAGGAGCAGTAGCCCGAAGACGGCCCACGCCCACGCGACGGGTGCGGTGAGGACGAACGCGCCGGCCAGGGTCTTCGCCGGCTGGACGCGGGCGTTGGCGGGCACGGTGCCGGGTGGCAGGTCGACCGCGATGTCCAGCGTCTGCCCCGGTTCCAGGCGCTGGCCGGAGAAGCGGGTGAGGCCGGTCTGGTCGTTCTGCGCGGCCGTGCAGCCGGTGCAGCGGACGCCGATCGCGATGCGCGGCGCGGCGAAACTGGCGCGGACGAGGGTGCGGGCCGTGTCCCAGCCCTCCAGGGTCCAGGTCACCTCGAGGTGGTCGCCGGCGTCCCGGACGGCACCGTCCACTGTGTACCGCAGGACGGAGGTGCCGGGGTTGAGGGTGACGGTGACGGCGTCCGCGCGCCGCTCGGCCGTGCCGGAGCCCTCGATGCCGAGGTCGCGGAGGGAGTGCACGCGGTCGCGGTGGTCGCCGGCCGGCGTGCGGAGCTCGATGGTCCGGGTGGTGCGCTGCTGCACGTCGACCGCTTCGACGACCGAGAGCGAGCCGTCGGGCTGGAGCCGCATCTCGATCTCGGCGCTGGCCGGCAGCGCCGGAAGCGGCGGGGTGACCAGCAGCAGGGCGGCGCACAGCCATCGCACTCGCGCAGGTTAGCGGGCGAGAAGTCGCGCGATGGCGGCGGTGATGTCGGCGGCGAGGCGGTCGTCGACCGGGGCGTGCCTGCTGAGCAGGCGGTACCACATGGTGCCGAACGCGAAGTCGACGACGAGCGGGAGCGGGACGTTCTCGGCGAGCTGTCCCGCCTCGACGCCCTGTCGCAGGAACCGGTGCAGGACGTCGCGCCGCGGGCCGATGACCGTGCCCTGCAACCGGTCCGACAGCGCCGGGTCGTTCTGGGCGTCGGCCATCAGGCCGACCAGCGCACGCCCGGTCGACTCGTGGGTGAGCGCGAACGTGCGGGCGAGGATCCGCTCGATGTCGCGCAGGGCGTCGCCGGTGTCCTCGTCGAGCCGCGGTTCGCGTTCGCGGAGGTCGATGAGGGCGTCCAGCAGCACCTGCGCCTTGTCCGGCCACCAGCGGTAGACGGTCTGCCGCCCGACACCGGCCTCGTCGGCGATCGCCTTGATCGTGACCTGCGGGTAGCCGTCGCGGTGGCAGATGCGCAGCGCGGTGTCCAGGATCGCGCGCCGGGCCTCTTCGCTGCGGGGGCGTCCTCTCATGCGGGGCACTTTACAAGACACCGTGACTCGAATATGTTTTCAGTACACAGTGTCTCGAAATTGGAGGAGAGATCGTGACCGAACGAGTCGTGATCCTGGGTGGCACCTCGGGCATCGGGCTGGCGACCGCCCACCGCATGGCCGACAGCGGCCGGGAGGTGATCGTGACCGGGCGCGACGCCGGGAAGCTCGACGCCGCGCTGGCGAAGCTGGGCGACGCGCGGGGCGAGATTGTCGACGCGCGGGACTACGAGGCGCTGCAGTCGTTCTTCGCGTCGACCGGGCCGGTGGACCACCTGGTCGTCACAGTGACCGGGGCGCCGGGGACGACGGCCTTCCCCGACCTGACGATGGACGGCCTGCGCGAGGGCGTCGAGGGGAAGCTGGTGCCGCACACCGCCGCGGCGCGAGCGGCGCTGCCGGTGCTGCGGGGTTCGCTGACGTTCGTGACGGCGGCGTCGGCCGGAGCGGCGATGCCCGGGACGGCCGCGCTGGCCGCGGTGAACGCCGGGATCGAAGCGATGGTGCCGGTGCTGGCGGTGGAACTGGCGCCGGTACGGGTCAACGCGGTGTCGCCGGGTGTGATCGACACGGCCTGGTGGGATTTCCTGGACGCGGACGCCAAGGCGGAGACCTTCACGGCCATCGCGGCCGGGCTGCCGGCGCGCCGGGTGGGCACGCCGGACGACATCGCCTCGGCGATCGCGTTCCTGACGGACAACACCTACACGACCGGAGTGGTCCTCCGGGTGGATGGCGGCGGACGGCTGGCGTCGGCGGCCTGATCCGGGAGCGCGACGGTCGCCGCGGCGGTGGAATCGCCTGGCGCCTGCGGTGGCGGGACTGCCGTTGCCCCTGTGGGTTGGCGGCAGCTCGCGAAACCCGGCTTGATCCGGGATCACCGCGCGAATCGCCGCGGCAGCGGCGGGAGCGCGTGCCAGCGGCGGGAGCGCGTGGCAGCGGC
>NZ_JBEXTZ010000046.1:0-63765 GCF_040614195.1 Amycolatopsis sp. NPDC006125 | reverse complement strand
CGCTCGCGGGTGGTGTCCGCCAACGAGGGCTCGACGCTGACGGTCGGCGACCTGAAGGGCGTCTTCGTCCGGCGCGAAGCAGGCGGCGAGCAGCGCGCCCGCCGTCAAGCCCGCGAGAACCAGACGGATGCGCATGGTTCCCGATCCTGCCAGAGGGCCACTCTCGGTGCGGCTCCGCACCGAGAGTGGCCCCAAGATCACCCGGTCAGGCCTTCAGCGACCCCGACAGGGCGCTGGCGTCGCGACGGAGAGTCTCCGACGCGACCCGGTCCGGCACGTTCCACCGCTGGCCGGCGAGGACGCCGAACAGCCGCAGCGCCTCCTGCGCGGGCCGGATCCGGCCCGCCTTCGCGTGCGACTCGGCGAGGTCCAGGGTGCCGCGCAGCTGCACCGCACCCGCCTTGGTCACCCAGCCGGCGTCGCGGAACCGGTCGATCAGGGCGCGCACGTCACCGAACGACGTCCCGGTCGTGAAGTTCACGGCCTTCGTCGTGGTGAGCCCGGCCTGGTCGGTCACGGTCACCGACAGCTGGTGCGCCCCGAGCGGCAGCCGCCACAGGTCCAGCGGCTTGCCCGGCGTGACCGGCTGACCGTCCACCGTGGCCTGGACCTTGGCGACCCCGGACGCGGCGTCGGTGGCGGTGACCACCGGCGTCAGTGCCGCGGAGTCCCCGAAGGCCTGCCCCTCGGTCACCCCGGCGACCGTCACCGCGGGCGCGGTCTTGTCGATCTTGACCGTGAGCGTGCCCGGCGCGGAGACGTTGCCGCCGTTGTCCGTCGCCCGGTACAGCACGGTCGTGGTGCCCTCGGCCGACAACGTGACCGGGTTGGCCGCGTTCGCCCAGGTCACGCCGTTGTCCACGGAGTACTGCCTGCTGGACACCGTGCCGTTGTCGGTCGCGGTCACGGCCAGCGTGACGTTGCCCGTGTACCAGCCGTTCGCCCCGGTCGGCGCCGACGGCGTCAGCGCGGCCGACACCGCGGGCGGCGTCTTGTCCGCGACCCCGGCGCCCTGGAACGTGAAGGCGTCGACGTCGACCCCGCCGCTGGAGGTGACGAACAGCTTGCCCGCGCCGGACGGCAGGCCGGACAGCGGTGTGGTCACCGTCTGCCAGCCGTCCCCGGCCGGGACGTCGACCGTGGCGAACGGCGCCGCGTCGGCGGCGTTCCACCGCAGCTGCAGCTGGCCGGCGCCGTGGGCCTTGGTCTGCACGCCGGTGATGCCGCTGAAGTTGACCGGGTCGTAGGCCAGCCAGTCCCCGGCGTCGAAACCGGTGACCGAGCGCAGCCCGGACGCGGTCGCGTCGTCGGTGATCGTCACGCCGCTGGTCTCGTCGGCGTGCTCGCCCTGCATGAGCTTCGGGTTCAGCACGGCCTGCGCCTCACCGGTCGCCGGCGGCACGCCGCCCGCGCCGTTGTCGGTGTAGGTCACGTTCAGCACGCCGAAGACGTTCTCGGTCTCACCGTGCCCGGCGTCGGTCGGCGTGGCCACGGCGCCGGTGCAGCCGGTGCCGCTGTTGACCGGGTGCCCGTGCTGGTTGTGGCCCAGACCGAAGGCCCACGCCACCCGGCTGCACACCGGGGTCGTGCCGTCCTCCGGGTCGCTGACGGTCACCGCGTAGGGGATCGCGTCGCCCCAGTCGAAGAACCCGCCGTGCGCCGGCGCGGTCAGCCCGACGGTGGGCGCGGTGTTGCCGGTGGTGACCTGCTCCGACGTCAGGCCGTGCTTGCCCGCCGGGTCGGTGACGCGCAGCCGCGCCTCGACCTGGCCGTTCTCGGTGTAGGTGTGGGTGGCCTGCGGTCCGGTGGCGTCGAACGTGCCGTCACCGTCGAAGTCCCACTCGTAGGTCAGCGCGCCGCCCTCGGGGTCGCTGGACGCGCTGCCGTCGAAGGCCACGGTCAGCGGCGCCTGCCCGGACGACGGGGTCGCCGTCATCCGCGCGGTCGGCGCCTTGTCGCCCGGCGCGAAGTCGATCCGGTACAGGCCGGCGTCCGGGTTCTGCCGGAAGAAGCCGTCGCCGTAGTCCAGGACGTAGAGCGAGCCGTCCGGACCGAACTCGAGGTCCATCGGGTTGTCCCAGATCGGCTGGCCCAGCGTGGACAACTGGGCGTTGGGCAGGAAGTTCTCCAGCTTCGTCACCGGGCCGTCCGGGCCGGACAGCGTGAACGCGGCGACGTAGTCCTGCGAGAACTCGCCGAAGAACGCCTTGCCGTCCCAGTACTCCGGGAACTTCGTCGGCGACGGGTTGTTCGCGTCGTAGTGGTAGACCGGGCCGCCCATCGGCGCCTGGCCGGTGCTGGAGCGGAACGCGGTCAGCTCGGGCCACGGCTGGTCGCTGTCCTTGTCGCCGTACCAGAGCGTGGCCGGGGTGGCCGGCGGCAGCTCGCGCAGGCCGGTGTTCCAGCGCGAGTCGTTGACCGGCGCGGCGCAGTCGAACGCCGGGCCCGGGGTGAGCGTGGCGAAGTCGAAGTCCCGGTAGGGCTGGGAGTTGTCGGCCGTGCAGAACGGCCAGCCCGAGTTCATCGCCTTCGTCGTGATCTGCCACTCGACGTAGCCCATCGGGCCGCGGTTCGGGTCGGAGGTGCCGGCGTCGGGGCCGTAGTCGCCCCACATCACCGCGCCGGTCGCCTTGTCCACGGTCATCCGGAACGGGTTGCGCAGGCCCATCACGAAGATCTCCGGCCGCGTCAGCGGCGTGCCGGGGGCGAACAGGTTGCCCTCGGGGATCGTGTAGGAGCCGTCCTCGTTGACGTGGATGCGCAGGATCTTGCCGCGCAGGTCGTTGGTGTTGCCCGCGCCGCGGCGCTCGTCGAGGCCGGGGTTGTAGCCGGGCGCGTCGTTGATCGGGGTGTAGCCGTTGACGTTCGGGCCCGAGGCGGGGGTGTTGCCGCCGGTCGACAGGTACAGGTTGCCCTGGGCGTCGAAGTCGACGTCACCGGCGACGTGGCAGCACTGGCCGCGGTTGGTGGGGATGCGGATGATCTCCTGCTCGGTGCTCAGGTCCAGCGACTCGCCGGTCCACTTGAACCGGGACAGGACGTCGTAGCCCTCCCACTGCTTCCAGTACGAGTCGTCCGTGCCCGCGGGCAGCGTGTTCGGCGCCGAGCCGGCGGGGGTGTTCAGCTTGGGCGAGTAGTAGAGGTAGACCCAGTTGTTCTCGGCGAAGCCGGGGTCCAGGGTCACCGTCTGCAGACCCATTTCCGAGTTCTGGTAGACGGGAATCGTGCTGACGACCTTCGTGACACCGGTCTTCGGGTCGGTCAGCCGCACCTCACCGCTGCGCGCGGTGTGCAGGACGCGGTTGTCCGGCAGCACGGCCAGGTCGATGGGCTCGCCCACGTTCTTGGTGAGCGTGATCTTCTCGTAGTTCTCCCAGTGCAGGGCGGCGTCTTCCTCGTGGGCCGCGGCCGGCACGGCGAGGCCGAGCAACGGCAGGGCCGTCACCGCGGCGGCGGTGATCAACCGTCTCAGGGCAGGATGCATCGCGAGATCACTCCGGTGGGATTTCGACGGGGAGGGGAAGGGGTCAGCCGCGCAGATCCGTCAGCGCCTGGTAGCTGCGCAGTGCCGCGGCGAACGAGCCGGGCGGGTTGGGCTGCGTGTTCGGGGCGGTGTCCTGCTCCCAGATGCCGTGGTAGCGGCCGCGGCCGTTGACCCGCTTGAGGAAGCGGCGGTAGGGCAGGTCGCCCGCGCCGAACTCGAC
Organism: Amycolatopsis sp. NPDC006125; assembly: GCF_040614195.1. Classification (NCBI taxonomy): domain Bacteria; kingdom Bacillati; phylum Actinomycetota; class Actinomycetes; order Pseudonocardiales; family Pseudonocardiaceae; genus Amycolatopsis; species Amycolatopsis sp. NPDC006125. The sequence continues at coordinate 60,061 of NZ_JBEXTZ010000046.1, read as the reverse complement.
GATGTCGTAGCCGTTGGGGTTGGCGGGGTTCTCGTCACCGTCCTTGAGGTGCAGCAACGGGTAGCGGTGCGGGGCGCGGGTGATGTAGTCGGCGGGGTCGAAGCCGGGGAATCGGTACTGGCCGACGTAGGCCCAGTACACGTCCATTTCCAGGTAGACCAGGCGCGGGTCGGTGTGCTCGAGGAAGACGTCGTAGAGGCGCACCTTCGGCTGGTCGGTGGCGAAGGCGAACTCGCCGGCGTGGTTGTGCTGGTAGAACTTCAGGCCGCGGTCGCGTGCCGCGGCGCCGAAGGTGTTGAACTCCTCGGCCGCCGCCCGGTAACCGTCCACTGTGTTCACGTTGGTCGGGGCGTTGGCGGTGCCGATGTGCTTGAGCCCGAGGATTTCCGCGTTGTCGAGTTCGCCCTGCAGGTTGGTGCGGAAGTTGTTGAGGCCGACGTGGCTGCCGACCGCCTTGAGCCCGAAGTCCTTCAGCAGCTGGGCGATCTCCGGCACGGTGATCTGCCGTCCGAGGATCGAGGTGCTCTGCGTGTAGCCCGCGAACTCGATCTCGCGGTAGCCGATGCGGGACAGCTCCTCGAACACGGCCCGGAACCCGAGCTGCGAGACCTTGTCGCGGACGCTGTAGAGCTGGATGCCGATCTGGTTCTGCGGGACGAGGCGGCCGCCGCCCTGACTGGCGGCGGCGGGCAGCGATCCGGCGAGCGCCGCGGCGCTGACCGCGACGGTCGCCCCCGCCGCGGAGCGCAGGAAACCGCGGCGGTTGAACGACGAGTGGGACACGGATTTCTCCTTCAGCCGAGTGTGAACCGACCCCCTTGCCACGTGCGCCGGTCAACGTAGGCAACTTCCGCCGGAAGTGTCCAGAGTTTCGGACTTCGCGGAACAAAGTTCGGCCGTGTCTGCTCAAAAGGGGCGGCGGCGGGTCTACAGTCGGTGCACGCGCGAGCAGCGAGGAGGCTGGTGCCCCATGACCACCAGCGGTTTTCCCCCGTCGGCCGAGACCCGTGAGCAGGCCGGGCTGCTCGCCCTGTTGCGGGACGAGGGCCCGATGGCAAGGGTCGAACTGGGTGAACGGCTCGGCGTGCCACGGGCCCGGCTGGCCGCCGAGATCACCCGGCTGGCCGAAGGCGGGCTCGTGGAATCCGGCGGTCCGGCGGCGAGCCGCGGCGGGCGCCGGTCGACGCTCGTGCGCCTGGCCGACGACTTGCGGTTCCTCGGCGTCGACATCGGGGCGACCTCGGTCGGCGTGGCGGTGACCGACGGGCGGTGCGAGGTGCTGGCGCACGCGGTGGAGGACTGCGACGTGCGCCGCGGGCCGGTGCCGGTGCTGGACCGGGTCGAGCAGCTGGCGGCGAAGGTGCTGCAGGACGCCCCAGGGCGGCTCGCGGGCGCCGGCATCGGGCTGCCCGGGCCGGTGAGTTTCCGCGACGGGATGCCGGTGGCGCCGCCGATCATGCCGGGCTGGGACCGCTTCCCGGTGCGCGACCGGCTGGCCGGGCACTGGGGCTGCGCGGTGACGGTGGACAACGACGTGAACGTGATGGCGCTGGGGGAGCGGCACGCGGGGGTGGCGCGGTCGCTGGACGACCTGATCTTCGTGAAGGTGGGGACCGGTATCGGCGGCGGGATCGTCGTCGGCGGGCGCGTGTACCGCGGGGTGGCCGGCACGGCGGGCGACATCGGGCACATCAAGCTCGACGACTACGGCCCGGCGTGCGCCTGCGGGGAGGCCGGGTGCCTGGAGGCGTACTTCGGCGGGGCGGCCCTGGCGCGGGACGCGCTGACGCTGGCGCGCAGCGGCCGGTCGCCGTACTTGGCCGAGCTGCTGGCGGACCGGCCGGCGTTGACCGCGCGGGACGTGGCGGAGGCGGCCCAGGCCGGTGACTTCGCGGCGGTGACGCTGGTCCGCGAGGGCGGGCGGCGGCTGGGGCAGGTGATCGCGTCGCTGGTGAGCTTCCTGAACCCCGGGATGGTCGTGATCGGCGGCGGGGTGTCACGGCTGGGGCACACGCTGCTGGCCGAGGTGCGGTCGTCGGTCTACCGGCGGTCGCTGCCACTGGCGACCGGGAACCTGCCGATAGTGCTCTCGGAGCTGGGTGATCAGGCCGGCGTGATTGGGGCCGCGTGGCTGGCGTCCGACCACGCGTTCAGCGTGCCTGCGTGACCTTGCCGCGGCGGTGCGGGTGGCTTGAGACCGCTGCGGGTGGCTCGGCGTCGGCGCAGTGGTGTGGGCGGCGGGGCGCGGGTGCGCCGGGTGGTGCGATGGCGCCGGTTGATGTGGGGCGAATGCCGGCGCTGGCCGCGCGAGGCTGTGGGTGGCTTCGGGGAGCGCCAAGTGGCGCGGGTGGCGCTCGCGACTTCCACTGAACGGAAGCCTGTCATCAACCGTGCACACTTTCGGCAGTCTGGTTCAAAAGTAACGATCTGACTGTTACTCCTTTTGCCGGATTGTGGCAGAAGTACCCCGCCAGTCAGAGTAGGCGGCGTACGCCAGAGCACTGAGACCGCAGCACTGAGACCGGCCAGTTTCCCAACGAAGTGGAGCGTCCGCGGTGCCCCAACCTTCCGACCGGCCGACGGACCGCGCCGGTGTCCGCAGGGCCAACCTCGCCCTGCTCGTCCGGCTCCTGCGCCGCCACGGGGGGCTCTCCCGCGCGCAACTGGCGACCCTCAGCGGCCTCAGCAAGGCCACCGTCTCCGGCCTCGTCGCCGAGCTGGAGATCCGCGAGCTCGTCCAGGCGGGCGGCCGTCACGAGGGCGGCCAGGGCAGGCCCGGCCAGCTCGTCGAACTCCGGCCGCGCGGCCACTGGGGCATCGGGCTCGAGGTGGACGAGAACCACGTCGGCGCGACGGTCCTCGACCTCGCCGGCACCGCCACCACCCGCCGCCGCGCCGCCTGTGACGTGCGGGCCCTCGGGGCGGAACGCACCCTCGACGAACTGGCCGAGCTCGTGCTCGCCGCGCGGTCCGAAGTGGACGACGTCGCCGGCATCGCGGTGGCGGTGCCCGGTCTGGTCGAGACCGCGACCGGCGTCGTCCGCGTCGCGCCCGGCCTCCGGTGGCGCGGCCTCGCCCTCGCCGACGGGCTCGCCGCCCGCACCGGGTTCCCCCTCGACCGCATCGTCGTCGGCAACGACGCCAACCTCGCGGCCCTCGCCGAAGCCGACGACGGCGCCGCCCGCGGCTGCTCCGACGTCGTGTTCCTGCTCGGCGGCATGGGCGTCGGCGCCGGGCTGATCACCGGCGGCGGCCTGATCGGCGGCGCCGCGGGCGAGGTCGGGCACCTGTCGCTGGAACCCACCGGACGGCCCTGCGTCTGCGGCCGCCGCGGCTGCTGGCAGACCGCCGTCGGCATCGACCCGTTCCTGCACTCGCTGGCCGGCCCCGGCGACCTGGTCCACGACCCGTCGCTCGACCTGGCCCAGCGCACCGCGATCGTGCGGCGGCGCGCCCAGGACGGCGACCGCCGCGTCCTCGACGCGCTCGTGCAGCTGGGCGCCGCCCTCGGCCACGGCATCGCGGTCCTGGCCGACCTGCTCGACCCGCGGATCGTCGTGCTCGGCGGCTACTTCGCGCCGCTGCGCGAGTGGCTCGCCGAGCCGGTCCGCGCCGAACTCGCCGCCCGCTCGGTCACCGCCGAGACCGGCGGCCCCCGCATCGTGGCGTCCCGGCTCGGGTTCACCGCGGTCGGCACCGGCGCGGCGCAGGCCGCGATCCGGCCCCTGCTGGACGATCCGACGCTGGCCCCGGCCGGCGCCCCGGTGAGCGTGGAGGCGTGATGACCGAAGACCTGCTGTCCATGCGCGGCATCGTCAAGACGTTCCCGGGTGTCCGGGCGCTGGACGGTGTCGAGCTGTCGGTGCGGGCGGGGGAGGTGCACTGCCTGCTCGGCCAGAACGGCGCCGGCAAATCGACCCTGATCAAGGTCCTCGCCGGCGCCCACCAGCCGGACGCGGGCGAGATCCGCTGGCAGGGCGAGCCCGTCACGCTGTCCTCGCCGGTCGCCGCGCTGCGCCGCGGCATCGCGACCATGTACCAGGAGCTCGACCTCATCCCCGCGCTGTCGGTGTCGGACAACATCTTCCTCGGCCACGAGCCGGCGCAGGCCGGCTTCACCCGCGACCGGCAGGCCCGCGTGCGGGCCGCCGAGCTGCTCGCGCGGCTCGGCCACCCGGAGATCCACCCCGACCGCGAGGTCGGCGATCTGTCCGCGGCCGGCCAGCAGCTGGTGTCGATGGCCCGCGCGCTGGCCCACGACGCCCGCCTGATCGTGATGGACGAGCCGACCGCCGCGCTCGCCTCCGACGAGGTGGACAACCTGTTCCGGATCGTCGCCGAGCTGACCGCCGATGGGGTCGCCGTCGTCTACATCTCGCACCGGCTGGAGGAGATCCGCCGCATCGGCAACCGCGTCACCGTCCTCAAGGACGGCGCCACCGTCGCCGCCGGGCTGGAGGTCGCCGACGTCACCACCGACCACCTGGTGTCGCTGATGTCCGGCCGCCGCGTCGAAACCGTCTACCCGGAACGCCTGGAATCCACAGTGGACAGCTCGACCGAGCTGCTGCGCGTGGAGAACCTGACCCGCCGCGGCGAATTCGAGAACGTCAGCTTCACGTTGCGGCGCGGGGAGATCCTCGGTGTGGCCGGCCTCGTCGGCGCCGGCCGCAGCGAACTGCTGGAGACCATCTTCGGCGGCCGCAAACCGGACGCGGGCAAGGTGTTCGTCGAGGGCAAGCGCCTCAAACCCGGCGACGTGCCCAGCGCGGTCAAGGCCGGGATCGGCCTCGCGCCGGAGGAACGCAAGAGCCAGGCGCTGCTGCTGGAGATGTCGGTCGCGCACAACGTGACCCTGGCCAGCCTGCCCGCCTACAGCCGCTTCGGCTTCACCGACCGCGCCCGCGAGATCGGGGACTCGGCCGAGCGCCTGCGGCAGCTGGACCTGCGCCCGGCCGACCCGCGCCGCCCGGTGGGCACGCTCTCCGGCGGCAACCAGCAGAAGGCGGTCGTGGCGCGCTGGCTCGTGCGCGGCTGCTCGATCCTGCTGCTCGACGAGCCCACCCGCGGCGTCGACGTGGGCGCGCGGGCCGAGCTCTACCGGCTGATCCGCGAGCTGGCCGCGGCCGGGGTCGGGCTCGTGCTGGTCTCCAGCGAGATGCCCGAGGTGCTCGGGCTCGCCGACCGCGTGCTCGTGATGCGGGAGGGCCACGTGGTCCGCGAGGCGCCCGCGAGCGAGCTGACCGAAGCAGACGTGCTGAATCTGGTGATGGAGGGAAGTGCGGCATGACGAAGGACTCCTCGTCGGTGTTGCCCGAGGCCACGCAGGCCCCGCCACCCCGGGCCGCGCCGCCGGCCCCGAAGGCCGCGCGCGGCCGGTTCCCGGTGGACGTCCGGCTGGCCGGGCTGTTCGGGGTGTTCGTCCTGCTGTGCCTGGTGGGCTGGCTGACCAGGCCGGACGCGTTCTTCACCGAGGGCAACCTGTCCACCATCCTGCGGCTCGCGGCCGCGATCGGCGTGGTCAGCGTCGGCATGACGTTCGTGATCATCAGCGGCGGCATCGACCTGTCCGTCGGCTCGATCGTGGCGCTGTCCAGCGTGTGGGCGACGACGCTGGCGACGCAGGCCTACGGCCCGGTGGTGATGGTGATCTGCGCGCTCGCGGTCGGGCTCGGCTGCGGGCTGATCAACGGTGTGCTGGTGTCCTACGGCAGAGTGGTGCCGTTCATCGCGACGCTGGCGATGTACGCCTCGGCACGGGGGCTCGCCGAGCGGATCAGCGGCCGCCAGACCCAGGTCGTGCGGGAGACCGGTTTCCTGAACTTCTTCCGCGGCGACTTCCTCGGCATCCCGGTGCTGATCTGGATGTTCGCCCTGGTGTTCGTGGTCGGGTGGGTCCTGCTCAACCGCACCACGTTCGGCCGCCGCACGTTCGCGGTCGGCGGCAACACCGAGGCCGCGCGCCTGGCAGGCATCAACGTCAAGCGGCACACCGCGCTCGTCTACGGCGTGGCCGGGCTGTGCTGCGGCATCGCGGCGCTCATGGTGGTGGCGCGCACCACCTCGGGCGCCTCCACCAACGGCCTCTACTACGAGCTGGACGCGATCGCCGCGGTCGTCATCGGCGGCACCCTGCTCACCGGCGGCCGCGGCACCCTCATCGGCACGCTCATCGGCGTCCTGATCTTCACGGTGCTGGGCAACATCTTCACGCTCAACAACCTCGACACCGACATCCAGAACATCGCCAAGGGCGCGATCATCGTCCTGGCCGTCCTGCTGCAGTTCCGCACCAACCGCGCCCGCAAGTCCACTTAGGAAAGACGAACCCCGAACACCCCGACGACGATCACTGGAGCTCGCCATGTCCGGACCATCCTCCCTCGCCCGCCGCCGCTTCCTCACCGGTGGCGCGGCCGTCGGCGCCGGCGCCCTGCTGGCCGCCTGCACCTCCAACGAGTCGCCGCAGTCGGCCCCGCAGGCCGTCGCGGGCAACGCGGGCCAGAACTCCCAGCCCGGCAAGCAGGTCACCATCGGCTTCTCCGCGCCCGCCGCCGACCACGGCTGGATGGCGGCGATGACCAAGAACGCCCGCGCGCAGGCCGGTCAGTTCTCCGACGTCACCTTCACCGCCACCGAGGGCACCAACGACGTCAACCAGCAGATCGCCCAGGTCGAGACGCTGATCAACCAGAAGGTCGGCGTCCTGGTGATCCTGCCCTTCGACGGCAAGGCGCTGACCCAGGTCGGTCAGCAGGCCATGGACGCCGGCATCCCGGTGGTCAACGTGGACCGCGTGTTCGACACGCCGCTGGCCTACCGCACCTGGATCGGCGGCGACAACTACCGGATGGGCGTCAACGCGGGCAACTACATCGCGGGCGAGCTGAAGAAGAAGGGCGTGGCCAGCCCGGTGATCGGCGAGGTCGCCGGCATCGACTCGCTGCCGCTCACCCAGGAGCGCAGCCAGGGCTTCCGGGACGCGCTGGCCAAGCACGGCTTCGCCGTCGGCCCGCGGGTGTCGGCGCAGTTCACGCCGGAGAGCGGCGAGCAGATGACGTCGAACCTGCTGCAGTCGGCGAGCAAGCTCGACGCGCTGTGGAACCACGACGACGACCAGGGCATCGGCGTGCTGGCGGCGATCGACAACGCGCGCCGCAACGAGTTCTTCATGGTCGGCGGCGCGGGCTCGCGCAACATGATGGACCTGATCAAGGCCGACAGCAGCGTCATCAAGGCGACCGTGCTCTACAGCCCGTCGATGGCGTCGTCGGCGATCGCCCTGGCCCGGCTGCTCGGCCAGGCCAAGGGCATCGGCGACCTCGCCGAGCACGAGATCCCCGCGAACGTCACGACCTACTCGGCCGTGGTGACCAAGGAGAACGTCGATTCCTATGCCGATGTCGCCTTCGACTCCTGATCCCGTGGGCGCCTCCATCGGGGTGGGCATGGTCGGGCACGCCTTCATGGGCGCCGTCCACGCCCACGCCTGGCGCTCGGTCCACCGGTTCTTCGACGTGCCACTGGTGCCGCGGCTGGCCGTCCTCGGCGGCCGCGACCCGGAGCGCACGAAGGCCGCCGCCGCCAAGCAGGGCTGGCCGGACGTCGAGACCGACTGGGCCACCCTGGTCGCGCGTGACGACGTCGGCATCGTCGACATCTGCACGCCGCCCGAGCCCACGTTGACGACCAGATCGACCTCGCCGACCCGAGTCGTTCTTGACGATCACCTCGTCCGGAATCTTCTGCCAGTCACCGGTCACCGCTCAACCCGGATCGATGCGTCCGTTGTGGACGCGCACCTCGACGCCCTCCCAGTGTTCGCGCAGGCGGCGGTCGTGCGCGGCCACCACGATCGCGCCCGGGCCGGGGCCCAGCGCGTCCTCCAGTTCGTCGCAGAGGGCGGGGGAGAGGTGGTTCGTCGGCTCGTCCAGCAGGAGCAGCTGCGGTGGGTTCGCGACCAGGATCGCCAGCGCCAGCCGTCGTCGCTGGCCCACCGACAGCTCGCCGACCGGCTTGCCGGCGTCCCACTTTCCCAGCAGTCCCAACGACTCCAGCGGCACCGCGTCGACACCGGCGGCCGCCACATAGGTCTCGCGTGCCGTTCGCGAAGGCACGGCGAACTCGGTGTCCTGGCTCAGCATCCCGACCCGCAGCTCCGGCAGCCGCCGCACGCCGGGCACTTCCAGCCGCCCGGCCAGCACGTGCAACAGCGTCGACTTGCCCGCCCCGTTCGGGCCGGTCACCAGGAGCCGTGCGGTGGCACCGATGTCCAGGTGCTCGACCGTGAGCCGTCCGGGCACGTGCACGTCCCGCAGCGACATCAGCACCTCGTCGGGCGCCTGACCGGTGAGCGCGTCCGGGCGGAACCGCAGCGGCGGCGGGGGAGCGGGCACCTGCGTGCGTTCCAGCTCCTCCAGCCGTCGCGCGGCGTTGCGGACCCGGCGCGAGATCGAGTTCTGCACCCGTCCCGCCCGGTGCCCGTACCCCATCTTCTCGCTGTCCCGCGGCGCCCGGTCCGGCGCGACCCGGTGCGTGGTCACGCCCAGCGAATCCCGCAGCGCCGCGATCTCCTCCTGCTCCTCGGCGTGACGCCGCTCCCACCGCTCCCGGTCCGCCCGCTTCTGCGCCAGGTAACCGGTGTAGTTCCCGCCGAACCGCACCGGCCCGCCGACCGCCGGGTCCAGGTCGACGATGTCGGTGCACACGGCGTCCAGGAACGCGCGGTCGTGGCTGGCCACCACGACCGTGCCGGGCAGGCCGCGCACCTGCTCTTCGAGGAACGCGGCGGCGCCGTCGTCGAGGTGGTTCGTCGGCTCGTCCAGCAGCACCGCGGACGGCCGCCGCACCAGCAGCGCGGCCAGCGCGAGCCGCCCCCGCTGCCCGCCGGACAGCTCACCGAGCCGCCTCTCCGGCGCGACTCCGCCCAGCCCCAGCCCGTCGAGGACCATCTTCGCGCGCCGGTCGGCGTCCCACGCGTCGTGCAGCTCGGCGAGCGCCAGCCGCTCGGAGTAGGAGTCGAACAGCCCCTCGTCCTCGGCGAGCAGCGCGCCCAGCCGGTCCAGTTCCGCCAGGTCCTCGCGCGCGCCCGCGAGCGCGTCGTCGACCACGTCCGCCACCGTCGCCGCCGGGTCGAACGGTATTTCCTGGTGCAGGTAGCCAAGATCCGCCGGGCGCTCGACGCTGCCGCGGTCCGGCCGGTCCACCCCGGCCAGCACGCGCAGCAACGTCGACTTGCCCGCGCCGTTCTCCCCGATCAACCCGATCCGGTGCCCGGGCGCCGCGGTGAGCGACACCCCGTCCAGCACCCGGCGGTCACCGAGGACGCGCACGAGGTCGTGCGCGACGAGAGCCGCCGACATCAGCGGGACTCGGCCAGCTTGCCGCCGTCGAGCCGCAGCCGTCGGTCGATGCGGATCTCACCCAGGAACCGCTCGTCGTGGCTCACCACCACGAACGCGCCCTGGTAGGCATTGAGCGCGCTCTCCAGCTGCCCCGCGCTGACCAGGTCCAGGTTGTTCGTCGGCTCGTCCAGCAAGAGCAGTTGTGGCGCGGGTTCGGCGAACAGGATGCACGCCAGCGTCGCGCGCAACCGTTCCCCGCCGGACAGGACGGAAACGGGCAGGTGCGCCCGGTCGCCGCGGAACAGGAAGCGCGCCAGCAGGTTCATCCGCTGCGCGGGCAGCATCGCGGGCGCGAACGCCGCCAGGTTCTCCGCGACCGTGCGCGTGTCGTCGAGCAGGTCCAGGCGCTGGGACAGGTAGGCGATCCGTCCGTCGGCGCGCTTGATCTCGCCGCCGTCCGGGTCGAGATCGCCGGTGATCATACGCAGCAGAGTGGACTTGCCGGACCCGTTCGCGCCGGACAGCGCGATGCGCTCCGGGCCGCGGATCGTCAGGTCCACGCCGTCGCCGAAGAGGTCCCGCTTGCGCAGGCCCTCGCCGAGGAACAGCGTCCGGCCCGCAGGCACCGCGGTCTGGGGGAGTTCCAGGGTGATCTTCTGGTCCTCCCGCAGCGACCGCTCCGCCTCGTCCAGCTTGGCTTTCGCCGCGCTGACGCGGGCCGCGTGTGTGCCGTCGGCCTTGCCTGCGGACTCCTGCGCGTTGCGCTTGCGGGCGCCGGCGAGGATCTTCGGCAGACCGGCGTTGGAGAGGTTGCGCTGCGCGTTGCTGGCTCGCTTCGCCGCCCGCTCCCGCGCCTGCTGCATCTCCCGCTTCTCGCGCTTGACCTCCTGCTCGGCGCTGCGGATGTTCTTCTCCGCCACCTCGCGCTCGGCCTGCACCGCCTGCTCGTACTCGGTGAAGTTGCCGCCGTAGTACCGGATCTCGCCGCCGCCGAGCTCGGCGATGCGGTCCATCCGGTCCAGCAGCGCGCGGTCGTGGCTGACCACCAGCAGGCAGCCGGACCAGTCCTCGAGCACGGCGTAGAGCTGGTGCCGGGCCTGCTGGTCGAGGTTGTTGGTGGGTTCGTCGAGCAGCAGTACGTCGGGCCGCTTGAGCAGCTGGGCGGCCAGGCCGAGTGACACGATCTGGCCGCCGGACAGGGTGCCCAGGGTGCGGTCCAGAGTGATGTCCTCCAGGCCGAGCCGGTCCAGCTGGGCGCGGGTGCGTTCCTCGATGTCCCAGTCCTCGCCGATGGTGGTGAAGTGCTCCTCGGCGACGTCGCCGGACTCGACGGCCGCCAGCGCGCGCAGCACCGGCTCGATGCCCAGCACTTCGGCGACGGTCGGTTCACCGGTCAGCGGGAGGTCCTGGGGCAGGTAGCCGAGCAGGCCGTCGACGGACACGCCGCCGTCGGAGGGCGTGAGCTCGCCCGCGATCAGCTTGAGCAGGGTGGACTTGCCTGCCCCGTTCGGGGCGACGAGACCGGTGCGCCCGTCGGGAACGCTGAACGACAGCTGGTCGAAGACGGGGGTGTCGTCCGGCCAGGAAAAGGACAGACCGGACACGACGATGCGGGATTCGGACATGGGAACGAGACCTCGGAAAGGGAGTGGCGCGGACCAGCGGACCGCGGATACGGGTGGACGACGACATGGCCACCACGGCACTGCTTCGAACTGAAGCGTGGGGGGCCTTGCTCACTCCGGGGGATCACCCGGAGATGTCGTCTTCACCTGCCACGTCGAGTCTCCTCAGAACGGTTCCCTTGCCCATCCACCATACCAGCCTCGGCGATCACCGGTCGGGTGACCGTGCCCGGCGCTAGCCGAAGGTGAAGTCGTAGGCCCGCACCCGGGCCGACGGCATGGCCTACGGCACGACCACCGCCTGCCAGACAGCGGTCTACATCGCACTGACCGCGTTCGTGCTGAACCTCGCAATCGCCGCGGTGCTGACGCCGCTGTTCGAGCGTGGTGACGTACAGGGTCGGCGTCGGATGACGGGCGCGGGGCGGGCCGGCGCGGCCTAGCGTCCGGTGCATGCTTCCTGACACCGAGGTTCGCTGGAACCACCTGACGGCGGCGGACCTGCGTGGCCTGGCCGCGCGGGACGCCGTGCCCTTCGACGAGATCACCACCTCGGGCGTCGCCGGTGACGCGCGCTCGGCGTCCGCGGACAAGGGGACCAAGCTGCTCGACGGCTGCGCCCAGGCGCTGGCGGACCTCCTCGACGAGGGACTGTGGAAGGAAACCCATGCGACTCGGTGAACTGGACGGGGACGTCACCGGCACGGACGACGGCCGCCCGCCCGTCGTCCTGCTGCACGGCCTGACCTTCGACCGCGCCATGTGGGGGCCGCTGGTCCGCGCGCTGCGCGGCCGCCGGGTGGTGGCGCTCGACCTGCCCGGGCACGGCGCGTCGCCCCGGCGGGAGTCCTACGACCCGGCCGAGGTCGCCGACGTCCTGCACGGCGCGGTCACCGCCGCCGGCCTGCGCAGGCCGGTGCTGGTGGGCCATTCCGTCGGGGCCGTCGTCGCCGCGGTGTACGCGGCGAAGTACCCGGCGCGGGCCGTGCTGGACATCGACCAGCCGCTCCTGGCCGGCCCCTTCGGCGAGATGCTGCGCTCGGCCGAGCCCGTGCTGCGCGGGCCGGAGTACCTGAGCGTGTGGAACAAACTGCTCGCCGGGATGGGCGTCGACGAGCTCGCCCCGCAGCGGCGCGACCTGCTGCGGTCCACGCCACTGCAGGACCTGCTCCTCGGTTACTGGCGCGAGATTTTGGAGGTCCCGGCGGACGAGCTGCGGGAGAACCGGATCCGGCAGCTGCTTGCCCTGGGCGCCGGGGAAAGCGCATTCCACCACGTCAGCCGCTCGCCGGTGAACCCCGGTTATGCCACGTGGCTGACGTCCGTCCTACCGGACGCGCGGTTCACCGTTCTGCCGGGAAGCGGGCACTTCCCCCACATCGGACAGCCCGTCGCGGTGGCGAGAATCGTGGCGACACTGTCCGAATAGGACACTGTGTGCCGGCCGCCGGTGCCGGCCGCGGGTCAGATGGCGCCGGCGCGCAACGCGTAGGTCACCGCGTGGGTGCGGTTGCGCAGGCCGAACCGTCCCGTCAGATTCTGGATGATCTTCTTGATCGTGCGCTCCGAGAAGTTCAGCTCAGCGGCCACGTGACCGGTGTCGTGCCCCTCGGCGAGCAGCCGGAGCACGTCGACCTCCCGGTCGGTTAGGCCGCCCGTGTTCAGCCCCTGCCCGGCGAGGATCGTCTGCTGGAAGGCGCGTGCCTCGTCGAGCAACCAGCGCGTCACGGCCTCGGGGACGACCGCCCCGCCGGTGCCGCTCGCGAGCACGGCCCGAAGCATCACTCGCGGGGTGATGCCGGCCCGCGGCAGGATGCTCACCACGCCGCACCCCACGACCCGTGCCAGTTGCGGCCCGCGCAGGGGGCCCGACACCAGCACCATCCGCTGGCGCGGGTTCTCCGCCCGCGCGGAGATCTCCTCCATCGAGTCCAGCAGCGTCCCGGTGACCGAGGCCGCGACCACCACCACGACGTCGGCCTCGGTGTGCCTGCCCGCGGGGAGCACCCGCACGTCGGGCGCGGCGTTGAGCGGCATCAGCATCGACTCGCCGTCCAGCAGGTCGTCGGCGAACACGCAGGCGGTCACCGCCTCCGTGCGCCGCGCGTCACGGGAGGCGTCCCGGCCCGTGGTCGGGTCCTCGCGCGGCAACAGCCCGACAACCAGCTCCGATCCCTCCGGTTCGGTGCGCACGTCGACGCTCACAGGTGCCCCTCCTCGTCCTGGCCCTTCCACTCCAGTCGACCACCGCGACGCCTACAACTCGCCGACAGAACGACGACGACCGGTCGAAGGGCCGGAACCCACGTGGAACGCCTCAGCGCTGTAGCGGTACTCCGTCCCGAGTGCGACACCGAGAGTATGTTGGGGACGTGAGAGCCGACGCCGCGCGCAACCTCGAGCTCGTGCTGACCACGGGTGCCCGCATGCTCGCCGACGACCCCGGCACCAGCATCGCCGCGATCGCGGCGGAGGCCGGCGTCGACCGCCGCACCGTCTACCGGCGTTTCGCCGGCCGGGAAGAACTGCTGACGGCGGTGTACGAGGCCCGCCTCGACGCGATCGAGCAGGCGACCGAGGCCGCCCGGCTGCGGGAGGCGCCGGTGCCGGTGGCCCTGCACCGCTACGTCGAGCTGATCGTCGGCGTGAACCGCAAGTGGCCGACCGAAGTCAGCCGGATGCGCTCGGACCCGGAGATCTGGGCGCGGCGCCAGCGTTCGGTCGACGAGATCGAGCTGTTCCTCCAGAGGGCCACCGACGAAGGCTTCTTGCGGCCCGGCCTGCCCGCCGGGTGGGCGGGCCGCGTGCTCGGGCAGCTGCTGCACCTCGCCACCCGGGAACTGCCCGGACTCAGCGACGCCCAGGCCGCCGACGTCCTCGTGGAGACGTTCCTGCGGGGTTTCGGGGCGAGCTGACGCCGGCGCTCACCGCGCGGGTATGACGAAGTCCAGGGTCTTGCTGTCCAGGATCATGTGCGTCGGGTCGGCCAGGCCGATCCACACACGGTGCGGACCGGGCGGCAGGCCCTGGATGATCAGCGGCTCGCCGCTCGCGTCGGCCCAGTGCCACGGCGCGTCGTCGACCGTGACGTGGATGTGCCCGATCCGCGGCGACACGTCGAGCGCGTTCGGCCCGTACACCGGCACGATCCGCAGGTTCTCCGCGCGGTAGCGGATGACCACCAGCCCCTTCGCGAGCTGGTCCGGCAACGGCTGGTCCACGACGAGCGCGGGCGGCGGCTGCGACGCGAGCGGGACGACGGGCGCGGGCGACCAGCTCGGATCCACGGCCGCCACCGGTGAGGGCTGTTCGGCGGGCGGCGGGGTGCCCGCCGAACAGGCGGTCAGGAGAGCGGCGGCGACGGCGGCGACGGTGGTGACGAGAACTGCACGGATCATGCACCGAACGTAAGCAACCGGCCACCGCCGTCGCGCCCGTCGCGCGACGTCACCGCTGTACGTCACGCGCCGGACCGGCATGGCCTGCATCGGAAGGCAACGGGCCGCCGCCGCGCGAGGTCACCGCTGTGCGTCACGCACCGGGGCAGCGGCATCTGCGCCGCGGGGTGCGCGCACCGGAAGCAGCCGACGGGCCGCCGCCGCAGGGGTCACCTTTGTGGGTCAGGCACCAGATCGGCCACCGTCGCCGGTGTCGGAGCTGCGACGATCGCCGCCAGGTGGTCCGCCAGCGCCACGCCGGGCAGCTCCCGGTCCACCGCCGCGATCATCGCCAGCAGGTCGATCGACGTGCCGCCGAGCCGGTGGAAGTCGCTGTCCGCGGCGATCGTGCGCGCGGGCAGGCCGAGCGTCCGCGCCCAGATGCCCAGCACGGCCGCCAGAACCTCGTCGACGGGATCGCCGACGGCCGCCGCGACGGGGGAGGGCCCGGGCAGCGCACGCAGGTCCACCTTGCCGTTCGCGGTGCGCGGGAACTCCTCCAGCACCACGAACGACACCGGCACGGCGTAAGGCGGCAGCACCTCCGCGGCGTGCGCCGCGAGGTCCTTTTCGGACACCTCGGCCGAAGCGGTCAGGTAGGCGTGCAGAACCTGACCGCGCGCGATCACCACCGCGCGCTCGACCGCCGGATGCCGTGCCAGCGCGTGCTCGATCTCCGCCGGCTCCACGCGGTGACCGAGGATCTTCAGCTGCGCGTCCGCCCGGCCCAGGCATTCCAGCTCACCACTGGGCAGCCGCCGCGCCAGGTCGCCGGTGCGGTAGACACGGGTGCCGTCCGCGAGCCGGGTGAAGGACCAGCCGGGATGGCCCCGGTAGCCGCGGGCCACCTGCTCGCCCGCCAGGTGGATCTCACCCGTCTCACCCGCGGCCACGTGGGCGCCCTGGTCGTCCAGCAGGTGCACCGACGTGGTGCCCGCGGGCCGTCCGATCGGGACGGTCGCGCCGGTGTCGGCCGCCGGATCGTAGGTGTGCACGACACAGCCGACGGTCGCCTCGGTCGGCCCGTACTCGTTGACGATCCGGCAGTCCGGCCCGAACAGCTCCCGCGCGGTCGCCGCCAGCGACCCGGTCAGCGCCTCGCCACCGACGACCGCGAGCCGGATGCCCGACGGGCTGATCCCGAGGCGGTGGAACAGATCGAGGTGCGAAGCGTGATCTTGAGCGCGGTGACCCCGCTCCCGGTCAGCACGCGCTCCAGGTTGACGTGGTTGGGGGCCTCCGGCACCAGCACGACCCGGCCACCCGCGAGCAGCGGCAGCAGCGTGGTCACGGCGAGGTCGAACGCGAGCGAGGTGAACAGCGGGAAACAGGTCGCGCTGTCCACTTCGTACTCCTGGAGCGCGAAACCCAGGTAGGCGGCCAGGTTGCGGTGCGTGACCTCGACGCCCTTCGGCTCGCCGGACGTGCCGGAGGTGTAGATCACGTAGGCGAGGTCCTCGCCGGTGACCGCGGCGGGCGTCGCCGCGGCCGGCGGCACGTCGTCGAGAACCACGGTGGCACAGCCGAGAGGCCGCTGGTCGTGGGGCCGCGGCGCCAGCAGCACCCGCACGCCCGCGTCGCCGAGGATCCCGCGCAGCCGCTCGTCCGGATCGCCGGGGTCGAGCGGCAGGTAGGCCGCCCCGGCCATGAGCACGCCCAGGAGCGCGGCGACGCCCGCGACCGACCGTTCCGCCACCACTCCCACCAGGTCGCCGCGTCCGATGCCGCGATCCGTGAGCTGCCGCGCGACGCCCCCGGCGAGCCCGAACAGCTCGGCATAGGTGACCTCCCGCCCGGGCTCGGTCAGCGCCACGCGGTCCGGCGAGGCCGTGGCCACCTCGGCGAACCGGGGGACCAGGTACACCTCCGGCGAGGTGCCGCGGCCACGCAGGACCGCCTCGGGTGGCGCCAGCGCGTCGCCGATCGCGTCGAGGAAACGCCGGGCCGACGCGGTGTGGGCGTCGTCGCCGCACAGCACGACCTCCGTGCGCGCGCCGGTTTCCACGACCGTGACCATCGGGATCATGCAGACGCCCCAGGTCGGCAGCGAGTAGATCGTGCGCGGGGTGAACCCGGCGCCGCCGAAGTCCGCGAGGTCGAGCCGCCCCAGGTGCGACACCTGGAACGCGGCGTACGCCTTGCCCTGGCCGAACCGGGCGTCGATGCCGCGGTACAGCGCCCGGGTCACCGGCGCGGGCAGCGCGCCGAGCATCCGGATCACCGGCAGCGGCGGGGTTTCCCGCAGCTCGTCGCGCACGGCCAGGCTTTCCAGCATCCGCTGTTGCACGTCGCGCCACGTGTCGTCCGCGCGGACCGGCAGGCTGAGCGCGTAGGACAGGCTCGCGGTGGTCCGGGCCTCCGGCACGTGGCGGCGCAGATCGACGGTGACCGAAACGTCGAGGTCGCCCCCGGCGCACCGGGCGAGCGCGTGCGCGATCTTCGCGGTCACGGCCGACGGGCGCCCGTCGACGGTGCGCCGCAGGAACGCGGGACGGCGTTGTTCCGGCGGTCCGGCCGCACGCAACGGCGGCTGGGAGTTCTGCGGGATCGTCTTGTGTGGCCCGGCTCCGGCGCGGCGCAGCAGCTCGACGGCGTCCAGGTCGTCCGCGGCCGTCTCCGGGGTTTCGCCGCGCAGGGCCTGGAAGACCGCGCGGGCGAACGTCAGCAGGCCCTGCGCGTCCATCACGGCGTGGTGGGCGCGGAAGACCAGGGCCGGCCGCGCTCCGGTCAGCACCACGACCTCGCAGGTGGGGCCGCCGCGGTCGCCGGCGAGCGGCCGGTACAGCGCGGGCAGCCCGGTCAGCGTCTCCCGGTCGAAGGCGTCCCCGTCGAGTTCGCGGACTTCGGGTGTGCGACCGGTGTCGACCCAGCGGTGCCCGCGGCGCGTCAGCCGCGCCCCCGGGCACGCCTCGGCCGCGGTGCCCACCGCCACGGCGAGGGCGGCCCGGTCCGGCAGTCCCGTCCCTTCGACGACGATCTGGACGCAGATCGGCCACGCCGGATCGCTGGCCAGCCGCAACCAGTCATCGGCGACGACCCGGCGGCTGTAGCGCGCTGCACTCATGCGCCGATGCCACCACAGGGCGATATACACGCCATGGACGGCGGACAGGACCACGGCTGCGGTGAGGAACTGGCCGCGGATATGCCGCGGGTGAGCGTGTCCGTGCCGGAGTGGCTGGAGCCGATGACCGCCCGGCGCGGCGGCGGCGGGATCGCGGTCGAGGTGGCCGCCACCGGGACCGGCCTCAGCGCTGAGGAGGCTGGCACTAGCTTGGAACGGCTGCCACCGTGCCGAGGTCCGCACTGTCGAAATCGAGTGGGGAGTGTCCCTTCAGGTTGGTTACGTCGGGTGGAGCGGGCTGCCGGTTCCGCCGCCGAGGAAGTTGCCCGTTGGGCGCGCAGAGGCGACCGAAGTAGGGCGCGTGACAGCAGGCCGCCTCGGGGGATCATGTGTCGAGCCGCGCCGGTCCGCAAGGGGAGATGCGTGCCTTCGCCCCTCGGCGCCTACTCGCCGGACATTCCGGTCAGCAGGGCGGTGAGGATCGCGGTCAGGCGGGGTTCCACGTCGACCAGGGCGTGGGTCAGTTCGGGGTGCGTTTCGTACAGGGTGCGCAGCGTGGTGCCCGGTGCGGCCATCTGCCACAGCGCACCGGCCATGGCTGTCGCGGTCGCGACGGCGTCGGCGGCGGCCGGTTCGGGGAGGGCGAGCAGGCGCCGCAGTTCGCCGGCCACCGAGGCCACGTCGCGCAGGACGCTTCTCTTGAACGCGACGACCGTGTCGAGGGAGACGTTGCGTTCCAGGTTCATCGGGGCGTGCGCGAGCAGGTCGCAGAACAGCGGCCGCGCCACGAGCGACCGCGCGAGAACGGATGCGAGCTCCGCCGGTGACGCGGATTCGAGCGGCCGCAGCTCCGCGCACACGGCGGCCGTCCACTCCTGCCAGCATTCGGCGGTGAGGGTCAGGAAGATCTGCTCCCGCGTCTCGAAGTAACGCAGCATCGCGGACTTGTGCATGCCCACCTCGGCGGCGATGTCGGTGAGCGTGACCGCGCGGACGGTGCGCTCGCTGCCCAGCGCACGGGCCGCGTCGAGGATGTCCCGCTCCCGCTGGTGCTTCGCCTCCGCGCTGCGGGCCCGTTGCGGAGTGTGACCCATGACTCGAAACTTTAGCACAACCGGGTTGCGCAATTAACACAACAGAGTTTTACTAGAGGTATGACTCAAACGTGGTTCATCACCGGCTCGTCCCGCGGCTTCGGGCGAGCCCTCACCGAAGCGTCACTGGAGGCCGGCGATCAGGTCGTCGCGACGGCGCGCAAGCCGGAACAGCTCGACGCCCTCGTGCGGAAGTACGGCGACGCGGTGTTGCCGGTCGCCCTCGACGTCACCGACCGCGCGGCCGCGGCCGCCGCTGTGGAGGCCGCGGTCACGCGGTTCGGGCGGCTCGACGTGGTGGTCAACAACGCCGGGTACGCGAACGTCGCGCCCGTGGAGACCGCGGACGAAGAGGACTTCCGTCGGCAGTTCGAGACGAACTTCTGGGGCGTCTACAACGTGTCGACGGCCGCGCTGCCCGTGCTCAAGGCGCAGGGGGCGGGCACGATGGTGCAGTTCTCCTCGATCGGCGGCCGGGTCGGCGGCACGCCGGGCCTGGGTTCCTACCAGGCGGCGAAGTTCGCGGTCGACGGCTTCACCCGGGTGCTGGAGGCCGAGACGGCGCCGCTGGGAATGCGTTACCTGGTGGTCGAACCGGCCGGTTTCGCCACCGACTGGGCGGGTTCGTCGATGGAGATCGCCGACATCCCGGCGGAGTACAGCGCGACGGTCGGCGAACTGGTGCGCAACTTCGAACAGATGGGTTCCGCCGCGGGCGATCCGCAACGCGCCGCGGAGATCCTGGTCCGCGTCGTCAAGCGCGAAAACCTCCCGTCCCACCTGCTCCTCGGCGCGCTCGCGGTCGAGATGGCGCAGAACTACTCGCGCGCCCAGCTGGAGGAGGCCGCGACCTGGCAGGAAGTCAGCGCCTCCGCCGACTTCGGCCGCGCCTACCCCGTCGAGCTGCCGGTCGACTGACGTGCGGGGAGGTCCCGCAGACGGCGCAGCGGCGCGAGGACCGGGAGCGCGGCGATCAGCAGCCCGGCGGCGGCCCACAGCGCTTCGCGGACGCCGATCGCCTCGCCCAGTGCTCCGCCGAGGAGGGCGGCGAGCGGGATGGTGCCGTAGTTGACCACCATCGCGCTGGAGGCGACCCGCCCGAGCAGCTCCGGTGGGCAGTACGACTGCCGGAACGCCGTGGCCAGCACCTGCGACGCCGCGAGCCCGGCGGCCAGCCCGGACTGCCCGAGCACGAACAGCACCAGGCCCCTCCCCGGCAGGCTGAACGTGCCGAGCAGCATCATCGCCGCCGCGAAGCCTTGGCAGAGCAGGAAAGTGCGCGCTGTGCCGAAGCGGGTGCTCAGCCGTCCGGCCGCGGCGGCGCCGGCCAGGCCACCCGCCGCCGCGAGCGCGAGGACCAGTCCCACCAGGCCCGGCGCGGTGCCCAGCGTGCGGGAGAGGAACACGATCTCCAGCGAGGCGTACACGGTGAGCGCGACGTTCGACGCGGCCCCGAAGAGCATCAGGGTCCGCAGGTAGCGGTCGCGCGCGACGAAGCGCAGCCCTTCGCCGATCTGGGCCCGCAGGGACGGCCGCGCGGCGGGCGCGACCGTTTCCCGCACCCGGATCGCCCGCAGGCACAGCGCGGAGACGGCGAACGTGGCGGCGTCGACGAGGATTCCGCTCACCGGCCCGGAGATCTGGGCGAGCAGGCCGGCCAGCCCCGGGCCGCCGGTGTCGGCCGCGGCGGATCCGGCCTGCAGCTTCGCGTTGGCGCCGATCAGTTCTTCCCGGCTCGCCACGGCAGGCAGGAACGCGCGGTAGGCGACGGAGAAGAACACCTTGGTGAATCCGCCGACCAGCGCGGCGGCGATCAGGTACGGCACGGTCAGCGCACCGAGCGCGGCCAGGAGCGGAACGGCGCCGAACACGGCGAAGGCGACCACGTCGCAGGCCAGCATCACCGGTCGCTTGGGCAGCCGGTCGATCCACGCGCCCGCGGGCAGGCCGATCAGCAGCCAGGGCAGCCACGCGGCCGCCGTCAGCAGGCCGGTCTCGAAGGTCGTCGCACCGAGGGTGACCACCGCGGCCAGCGGCAGCGCGGTCGTGGTGATCGCGCTGCCGACCATGCTGGTGGTCTGGCCGGTCCACAACAGACGGAACTCGCGGTTGGCCAGGGCCATCGGCGTGGCACTCCTCGCTTCGGGAAGAACGCGCCCCGGGCCACGCGGGCCCGGGGCGCCGGCCGATCATCGGGATCAGTAGTCGGGGGGCCAGCTGCCGATCATCGTCCCTCCCTTCGCCGTCGGTGACGAGGAACCCTGTCAGGCTAAGGATTTCCGGGCCCGGCGCGGCGGCGACGGGCATCAAGAGGAGCGACGCCGTGCCTGATCAGGCACCGCCGGCCGCGGATGTCGATCACCTTGTGGTGGAATGCGCCGGATGACGAAGAAACTCCCGTTGGACCCCGAACTCGCCGCGCTGCTGCCCGCTCTGGAGGGCCGGGTGCCGGTCGGCATGACGGCGGATCGTCTGGACCACTTCCGCGCCCTGCCGTTCCCGGCGATCGAGGAGCAGATCGGTGGCCGCCCGGTCACCTGGGCCGACCACACGATCCCCGGGTACCGCGGCGCGGAGATCACGGTCTCGGTCATCGCGCGCGAGGACCACCGCGAGCGGGGGCCGGGGATCTTCCACATCCACGGCGGCGGGATGGTCATGGGGGACCGGTTCGCCTCCGTGCACCCGTTGATCGACTGGGCGATGAAGTACGACGCGGTGTCCGTCACCGTCGAGTACCGGCGCGCGCCGGAGCACCCGCACCCGGTGCCGGTCGAGGACTGCTACGCCGCTCTGCGCTGGATGGCCGGGCACGCGGACGAGCTCGGGTTCGACCCGGCGCGGCTGGTCATTTTCGGCGGCAGCGGCGGGGGTGGGCTGGCCGCGGGGACGACCCTGCTGGCGCGCGACCGGGGCGGCCCGGCGTTGTCCGGTCAGCTGCTGCAGTGCCCCATGATCGACGACCGCGGCGAGACCGTGTCCGCGCGTGAGTACGACGGCGTCGGGGTGTGGGACCGGACCAGCAACCTGACCGCGTGGACGATGGTCCTGGGTGAGCGGCGTGGCACCGCCGACGTGTCGCCCTACGCGGCCCCGGCGCGCGCCACGGACCTCAGCGGGCTGCCGCCGACGTTCGTCGACGCCGGTGCGGTCGAGGTCTTCCGCGACGAGGCGGTGGCGTTCGCGAGCGCCATCTGGGCCGCCGGGGGCGAAGCCGAGCTGCACGTGTGGGGCGGGGCCTTCCACGGCTTCTACGACATCGCCCCCGGCTCGGCGGTGGCCAGGGCGTGCGTGGCCGCGCGGGAGTCGTGGCTGGAGCGGTTGCTCAGCCGCTGATCACAACGCGGCGTCGACGGCGCGCTTGACTTCGTCCAGGTTGTCGGTGGCCGGGATGAGGACGAGGTCGGTGGCGCCCAGGTCGCCGAACGCTGTGATGGCGTCGGTGATCGCGCCGGGTGCAGTGGCCACAGTGGACGATGTGAGCTGCGCGTAGTCCGCGCCCGCGGCGCCCCAGTGGGCCATCCGCTTCATCGGGACCGGGCTGAACCCGCCGAAGAGCAGCATGCCGTAGCCCTCGGCGACGGAGTCATCGGGGCGGCCGCCGACGCCGACGGTGAGCCGCCCGCCGGACGCGTCGACATCGCGGACCTGGTTGGGCAGGGCGATACCGATCCGCATGGCCCGAGCCTGGATCGCGGACCAGTGGCGGGCCGGGAAGGGCACTGAGCACGGCGGTGCTACGAGCCCGCCGTCTCGGCCACGGCCGGGCTCATGGCGAGCAGGAAGTCCAGCGCCTCCTGCGACGGCGAGCCGGGCTCGGCGGTGTAGGCGACGAGTTGCTGGTCCGGCTGGGTGTCGACGGAGAACTGCTGCACGTCGAGCGTGATCGGGCCGGCGACCGGGTGCAGGTAGGTCTTCACCAGCTGCCGCGGCCCGCGCACCTGGTGGCTCGCCCACCAGGTGCGGAAGTCCGGGTCGCGGACGCTGAGCTCGCCGATGAGCGCGGCCAGTGCCTTGTCGCCGGGGTGGCGGCCGGCTTCCATGCGCAGGACGGCGACGCATTCGCGGGCCGCGCGCGGCCAGTCCGCGTACAGGGCGCGGTAGGCGTCGTCGAGGAAGGTGAGCCGGATCAGGTTCCGCTCGGCGGCGGGCAGCGCGCCGAAGTCGGTCAGGAGCGCGGCCGCGCCGCGGTTCCAGGCCAGCACGTCCATGCGCCGGTTGAGGATCATGGCCGGGACGTCGCGCATGCCGTCGAGCAGTTGCCGCAGCTGCCGGTCGACCTTGGGCCTGCCCGGCTGCCGAGCTGGCGCGGCCGGCGCGACCTCGGCGACGGTGAACAGGTAGTCGCGCTCGTCCGGGGCGAGCTGCAGCGCGTCGGCGAGCGCGTCGAGGACCGGGCGGGAGACCCGCCGCGTGCGGCCCTGTTCGAGCCGGACGATGTAGTCGACGCTGATGTGCGCGAGCTGCGCCAGCTCCTCACGGCGCAGGCCCGGCACGCGGCGCAGCCTGCCGTCGTCGGGGAAGCCCGCGCGGGCCGGGTCGAGTGCGGCGCGGCGGGCGCGCAGGAACTCGCCCAGCTCGTTGGTCTCCATGACTCCAGTGTCCACATCGCGGGGACGACGTGCCTGGTACTGGGTTGCATAGGCAGTTCCTTCCCTGGTACGGGCCTTCGGCGCGGACGAATCTGGGATGCATGAGAACGAACGTCACCTTCCCCAGCAACGGACTCCAGCTCGCCGCCGACCTGTACACCCCGGACACCGGAACCGGCCCGTGGCCCGCGCTCGTGGTCGGCCACCCCGGCACCAGCGTCAAGGAGCAGACCTCCGGCCTGTACGCGCGGCGAATGGCCGAGCAGGGCTTCGTCGCCCTCGCCTACGACGCCGCCTACCAGGGCGCGAGCGAGGGCGAGCCGCGTGGCCTGGAGGACCCGGCGCAGCGCGTCGAGGACTTCAAGGCCGCGGTCTCCTACCTCACCACCCGGCCCGAGGTCGACCCCGAGCGGATCGGCACGCTGGGCATCTGCGCCTCCGGCGGCTACTCGATGGCCGCGGCCGCGGGGGACCACCGCGTCAAGGCCGTCGGCACCGTCAGCCCCGTCGACGTCGCCCGCCAGTTCCGCCTCGGCGCCGACGGCACGCAGGACCCGGCCGTGTTCCAGGGCATGCTCGACGCGGCGGCCGCCGCCCGCACCGCCGAGGCGCGCGGCGAGGGTGTGCAGACCTTCCAGCTCTTCCCGGACACCGTCGAGCAGGCCCGCGAGCTGGGCGGCAAGCACGGGGTCGAGGGGTTCGAGTACTACTGCACGGACCGCGCCCAGCACCCGCGCTCGGCGAAGCTGCTGCCGTGGATCAGCGTGGACCGCCTGGCGCTGTTCGACGCCTTCCGCTTCGTGAGCCTCATCGCGCCGCGCCCGCTGCTGCTGATCGCCGGCCGCGAGGCGGTGACGTCGTGGATGGCGGTGGAGGCCTTCCAGGAGGCGCGCGGGCCGAAGGAACTGCACTGGATCGAGGGCGCCACGCACGTCGACCTGTACGACCGGGAGCCGCACGTCACCGCGGCGGTCGAGAAGCTGACCGGCTTTTACCGGACGCACCTGGCCTGACCTCGGGAACCGTGTGGGCGTCGCGGACCTTCGTCAGCGCGGCCGCCATGACCCGCTTCTCCTCGGCCGTCAGGTGCCGGGAGAAGTGCTCCTCGATGCCGCGCAGGTACTGCGGCGCGGTGGTGCGGAAGGCGCGTTCGCCGGACCGGGTCATGGCGGCCCACACCACCCGCCGGTCCTCTTCGTCGCGGATCTTCTCGACCAGCCCGGCGCTCACCATCTCGTCCACCAGGCGGCTGACGCGGGTCCGGCTGAGCACGACCCGTTCGGCCAGGTCGTTCATGCGCAGCCGCCGCCCCGGGCCCGCGTTCAGTTCCAGCAGGACGTCGTACCAGGTGAGGGGAATGGTGCCGGACCTGGTCAGGTCGGAGTCGATGGCCCGCAGCGCGGCGTTGTACGCCAGCAGCATCGCTCGCCAGGCAACCAGGCCCTTGTCGTCGGACGCGCTCATGGGGTAAGGATAGTAGATATGTGCGTGTGCACGCATCTACTATCAGGAAGGAACTCCCGATGACCGGATCAACGACGCCCACCCGCAGGCTGGGCGAGGTGGAGCTGCCTGCCGCCGGCACGTGGCGGATCGACCCGGGGCACGCCGAGGTCGCCTTCGTCGGACGGCACTTCATGCTGACGAAGGTGCGCGGACGGTTCACCGGCGTGGACGGAGTGGTGGAGATCGCCGAGAACCCCGCGGACAGCAAGGTTTCGGTGACCATCGACATGGCCTCGGTGCACAGCGGGGACCAGGCCCGCGACGACCACCTCAGGTCGGCCGACTTCTTCGACGTGGCCGCGCACCCCACGGCCACCTTCACCTCCGCCGAGGTGCGGTGGGCGGGTACCGGTGGCTCGATGACCGGCGAGCTGACGATCAAGGGCGTGACCAGGCCGGTCACCCTGACCGTGGACTACCTCGGCTACGCCCAGGACCCGTGGGACAACCACCGCGCGGTGTTCTCCGCCCGGGGCCGCATCGACCGGGAAGACTGGGGGCTGACCTGGAACATGCCGCTGGCCAAGGGTGGACTGCTGGTGTCGAAGGAGATCGATCTGGAGCTGGAGATCGAACTGATCCACGCCGGCTGACCACGGACCGCCGGGGCGGGCGCGGCGCCCCGGCAGCTTCCGGCCACCCGGGCCGGAGGGCGGTCCGGAGTCCTTAGCGTGGACGGCATGGCAGATCTCGGCCCACTCGTGCAGTCCTACCCCAGCGACAACGCCCGCCGGCTGCGGCAGGCGGTGCTGTGCCTGGTCGCGACCGCCGGCCTCGTCCCGCTCGGCCTGCTCATGGTGAAGCTCGACGAATACCTCTACGGCAACACGCCCGCCGAGACGTCGATGACGGCGCCGGTCTGGATCGGCAGCGCGTGCTTCGGACTCAGCGTGCTGCTCCTGCCCTACGGGCTGCGACGGCTGGTCCAGGGGTTGCGGCACCGCGGCGAACGGATCAACCTGCACGCCGGCGGTTTCGTCCACCACCGCAACGCCGGGGACCGGACGGAGTTCCCGTGGAGCGACGTCGCGGTGGTCGACGCGCGGGGGAACTGGCAGCCCGGCAAGCTCGGCCACCGCATCGGCATCGACTGGCGCTGCGTCGTCAAGCGCGCCGACGGGCGGAAGGTGGTCGTGAACGCCTTTTTCCCCGGAGCGCGAGAACTCGCCGACCGGATCGCCCGCGCGGCGGCGCCACGCCCGCGCTGAGCGATGCACCGGCGGGACAAGGCGGTGCTCGCGGCCGCGGCGGTCGTGGGGGTGGGCGCCGTCGCCACGGGGGTGGCGATCATCTGGCTGACCCTCGCCGGGGTCGATCTCCTGGCCGCGCTGCACGGCGAAGACGCGCAGCGCGTGCGACGCGGGAACACCGTCGTGGAGTCGGTGTTCCTGATCGCTCTCGGCGCGGGTGCCATCCTGTCGGTCCTGGTGCCCCTGAGGAAGATCGTGACCCGCCGGCGGTCCGGGCCGGACGGCTGACCGCCCGGCCCGGATCCTCAGTACACCTCGGCGAGCAGCTCGCGCACTTCGGTTTCGGACGGGGTGCGCGGGTTGTTCCGGGTGACCGGGTCCGCCACCGCGGCGCGGGCCAGCTCCGGCAGCAGGTTCCGCTCGACGCCGAGCTGCCGCAAGGGCTTCTTCACGTCGAGCGGGCCGGAGAGCTCACGCACCGCGGCGATGGTCGCGGCCGTCCCGTCGCCCTCGGACGCGCCCAGCGCCCGCGCCGCCTGTTCGTGCGCCGCGGCCGCGGCCGGGGCGTTGAACGCGATCACCTCCTCCAGCACGGCGGCCAGCGCGACCCCGTGCGGGGTGCCGGTGCGGGCGGTGATCGCGTGCCCGATCCCGTGCACCAGGCCCAGCCCGGACAACGTCAGCGCCTGCCCGGCCAGGTGGGCGCCGAACATCAGCTGGGCCCTGGCCTCCAGATTTGAGCCGTCCCGGTGGGCCACCGGCAGCCACTGCCCGATCAACGTCACCGCGTGCCGGGCGAACGCGGCCGACATCGGGTTCGCTCCGCGGGAGGCCAGCGACTCGATCCCGTGGACGAGTGCGTCGACGCCGGTCGCCGCGGTGACCCGGGACGGCAGCCCGAGGGTCAGCTCCGGGTCCAGGACCGCGATCCGCGGCCGCACCGACGGGTGTCCGATGTAGACCTTGCGTTTGGCGCAGGTGTCTTCGATGACGCCGAACCCGTTGGTCTCCGCACCGGTGCCCGAGGTGGTGGGCACCGCGATCACCGGCAGCCCGTCCGCGGCGTCCCACAGCCGGTCGGCGTCGGCCGCGGCGGCGTCCGGGTTGCCGGCCAGCAGCGCGATGCCCTTGGCCGCGTCGAGCGGCGAACCGCCGCCGAGCGCGATCACCACCGCCCGGCCGAACGCCCGGGCACGGGCGGCCCCGCGATCGATCTCCGCCGTCGACGGGTTGGCGCTGATGTCGTCGTGGATCTCGTGCTCGATCCCGGCGGCGTGCAGGATCTTGCCGACCCGCGGCGCGATGCCCGCGGCCTGCAGCCCGCGGTCGGTGACCACCAAGGCGCGCTGGTGCCCCAGCTCGGTCACGAACCGCGGCAGGTCGTCCACGGCGCCGGCGCCGAACTCGACGCGGCAGGTGGGTTCGATCGTCAGGCGCCCCGCGGTCACCGCGCACCCGCCGGAGTCAGGCGGAACGGACGGCCGGCCAGCCCCTCGTACAGCCGCACCGGGCTCATCTCGCCTGCCAGGTCGCCGAACTGCGCCTTGGCCCGCCGGTAGATCTGCTCGACGAGCGCGGACACCTCGGTGGACACGCCCAGCTCGCGGCCGAGGTCGACGGCCAGGCCGAGGTCCTTGCAGGCCAGCGCCATCGCGAACGAGTCGTCGTAGTCGCCGTCGGCCAGCACCGACTCGATGTCGCGTTCCAGGAAGTTCGACGCGGCCGGGCTGGCCAGCAGCGACGCACGCAGCACGCCGAGGTCCACACCGGCCTTCACGCCCATCGCCAGCACCTCCGAGGTGGCCACGACGTGGCAGAACCACAGCAGGTTGATCATGAGCTTGGCGGTGTAGCCGGATCCGGCGGCGCCGATGTGCAGGATCCGGGCGGGGTCGCCCATCGCGGTGAACAGCGGCATGGCGCGCTGGAACTGGGTGGCGTCCCCGCCGGCGAAGATCTGCAGCGTGCCCGCTTCCGCGCCGCGCGCCATCCCGCTGACCGGCGCGTCCAGCCGGTGCACGCCGCGGGAGTCGAGCACCTCCTGGGCGACGCGCTCGGCGGCCGCCGGGGTGGAGGTGGACATGTCGACCCACAGCGCGCCCGGGTCGAGCGCGGCGGCCGCGCCGCCCCGCAACAGGACGTCCTCGACGATGCGCGGGGTGGGCAGCATGGTGATCAGGACCTCGGCGCCCGCCGCGCACTCGGCGGGGCTGCCGGCCCAGGTCGCGCCCAGTGCCAGGTGCTCGGCCGCCGCTTCGGGGCGGGCGTCGTGCACGGTGACCTGGTGACCGGCGTTGATCAGGTGGCGGGCCATGTGCCTGCCCATGTTGCCCAGTCCGATGAAACCGACTCGCATGGTTGTTCTCGCAATCCGGAAGCTGTCCGAAGAGCCGACCGTCAGGACAGGTCGACCCAGGTGGTCTTGAGCGCGGAGTAGGCGTCGAGCGCGTGCAGGGACTTGTCCCGGCCCGCCCCGGTCGCCTTGAAACCGCCGAAGGGGGTGATCACGTCGCTGGCGTCGAAGGTGTTGATCCAGACCGTGCCTGCCCGCAGGCGCCGCGCCACGCGGTGCGCGGTGGTCACGTCCCGGGTCCACACCGAGGCGACCAGGCCGAAGTCGGTGTCGTTCGCCAGCCGGGCACCCTCTTCGGCGTCGCCGTCGAAGGTGATCACCGACAGCACCGGGCCGAACACCTCCTCGCGGGCGATGGTCATGTCGTTCGACACACCGTCCACAATGGTCGGTTCGAGGAAGGTGCCGCCGGTCCCGTCGAGGATCCGCTGCCCGCCGAGCACCGTCGCGGCACCTTCGGCCCTGGCGGTGTCCAGGTGACCGAGGACGCGCCGCAGCTGCGTCTCGTCCACGATCGGTCCCATCACGGTGGCCGGGTCCAGCGGGTCGCCCACCCGGAAGGTCTCCCGTGTGATCTTGACGATCTCCGCCAGCAGCCGGTCCTTCACCGCGCTGTGCACGATGAGGCGGGAGCCGGCGTTGCAGGTCTGGCCCGCGTTGTAGAAGATGCCCCACGCCACGGCGGACGCGGCGGCCGGGATGTCGGCGTCCGGCAGCACCAGCTGCGGTGACTTGCCACCCGCTTCGACGGCGACCTGCTTGCCGTTGGACTCCCCGGCGTACACCTGGAAGCGCCGCGCGACCTCGGCCGAACCGGTGAAGGCGATCTTGTCCACGTCCGGGTGCCTGCCGAGCGCCTGTCCGGCGACCTCACCCCGTCCCGGCACGACGTTGAGCACCCCGGCGGGCAGGCCGGCCTCGTGCCCGAGCCGCGCCAGCAGCAGGGCGGCCAGCGACGTCTGCTCGGCCGGTTTGAGCACCACCGAGTTCCCGGTCGCCAGCGCCGGCCCGAGCTTCCAGGAGGCGATCAGCAGGGCGTAGTTCCACGGCACGACCGCGCCGATCACGCCCAGCGGCTCGCGGGTGATGAACGCCAGCGCGTCGCCGGGCGCGGGCGCGACCTCGCCGTAGGTCTTGTCGATCGTCTCGGCGTACCAGGCGATGGTCTCCGCGGCCTTGGCCACGTCGACCCGCAGGGCCTCGGTCACTGGTTTGCCCATTTCGAGCGTGTCGAGCAGGGCGAGCTCCTCGGCGTGCGCGGTGATGGACTCCGCCCACCGCAGCATGATCCGCTTGCGGTCCTTGGGCGGCAGGTCGCGCCATCGGCCGTCGTCGAAGGCGGCCCGCGCCGCGCGCACCGCACGGTCGACGTCCTCCGCGCCGCCGGCCTGGACCTCGGTGAGGACCCTGCCGTCGCGCGGCGAGGTCGAGGTGAACACCTCACCGGACAGGGCGTCGGTGAAGGCGCCGTCGATGAACGGCCGGGTTTCGAAGGTGATCCGTTCGGCGGCGGCCAGCCACGCCGCGTGGTCCCGCTGCACGGTCATCGGATCCTCCACCGCCGCACGGCGTCCTCGTCGAGGTCGGCGCCGAGCCCCGGCGCCTGCGGGACTTCCAGCTCACCCGCCGCGTTGATCATCACCGGTTCGGCGAGCATGAAGTCGCGCCGCTCCGGCGTCCAGCCCGGCGGGTCGAACGGGAACTCGAAGTACGGGCCGCCCCCGACCCCGGCGGCGACGTGCAGGTTCGCCAGCACGCCGATGCCGTTGGTCCAGCTGTGCGGCGTGAACTGCCGGTGCTTGAGCCGCGCCAGCTCGGCGAGGGTGCGGGCGCGGTGCATGCCGACCGCCAGCACGACGTCCATCTGGTAGACGTCGAGCACGTCGTGTTCCAGGTACCGCAACAACTCCGGCACCGAATGGTGCATCTCACCCGCGGCGATCCGCACCCCCGGGTTGTCCGCCCGCAGCACCCGGAAGCCCTCCAGATCGGCGTAGGGCAGCGGTTCCTCGACCCAGAACACGTCCAGCTCGGCCAGCCTGCGCACGATCCGCCGCGTCTTGACCAGGTCCGAGGCGTCCGCGGTGTCCCCGGCCATGCGCCAGGACTGGTTGAGGTCGACCATGATCTCGAAGTCCGGGCCGAGCTCGGTGCGCACCGCCTCCACCGCGGCGATGCCCTCGGCCACCCGGTCGCGGTCGATGCGGATCTTGAGCGCCCGGAACCCGGCCGCGCGAGCCCGCAGCGCGGTCTCCACCCGCTCGTCCGGCGATTTGAGTTCGGCACTGGAGGCGTAGGCGGGCAGGGACCGGGCCGCGTTGCCGAACAGCGCGGCCACCGGCAGGCCCGCGGTCTTGCCGATGATGTCCCAGAGCGCGACCTCCAGCGGCCAGTAGTGGCCGCCGTGGAAGTTGGCGGTCTCGATGGCCTTCACGTGCCGCACGATGTCGAGCGGGTCGGCGCCCAGGAACAGGTCCTGGAACGCCTCGAACCCGTCCATGGTGTCGCCCGAGCCGATGCCGGTGATCCCCTCGTCGGTGTGGACCCGGACGATCGTGGCGTCGAAGTGCCGCCGCGGCTCGGGATCCCACGCGGCGTGCAGCGGCGGGTCGAGCTCGAGCCGCAGCCGGTCGAGCGTGATGTCGGTGATCTTCATCGGGCGGCCTCCGGGGCGGGCGCGGACTCGGCGAGCAGGGCGGCACCCGGCTCGTAGAACGGGTTGGCCGCGCCGGCCCGCGCCGCCGCCCGGACGTCGTCGGCGGTCGGCGTGCCTGCCACCGCGGCGCGGATCGCGCCGAACGCGGCCGCCCGCTGGTTGCGGAAGGACTCGTCGAGGTCGGCCACGCCGGGGTTGACCCAGATCGCGGCGATGATCAGCAGGTCGTCCGCCTCGGCGGCGGGGATCAGCCCGTGCTCGACCGCGTCCGCGACGCCCTGCGCCAGCCCGGCCTGGGCCGAGCCCCAGGTGGCCCGTTCGTGCAGGTCGCCGGACGCGGCCGCCTTGGTGACGAACAACGTCAGCGGCTTGACCGGCACACCGGGCCGCACGACGGTCACGAACGGCACGTGCCCGGCGCTCGGGGTGGCCAGCGCGGTCGCCCAGGCGGTCTCCACGGGGCCGCCCTTGCGCCCCACCACGATGTTGGTGTGCGCGGCGTTGACCCCCGTGCCGACGAACGACTCGCCGACCAGCGCTGCAGGCGCGAAAGTCATGGAATCTCCAGAAGTGGCGGATGGTGTTGACGCAGCCGAACGGTAAGGAGCCGGGGGAGGGCGCGGCAAGGAGTTCCGGCCGATCGCAACGTCGGTTGCGATGGCGGCAACCGCGGTCCTGACCAGCGCCGTTACCCCTGGTTTACGCTACGGCCGTGAGTTCGGACGGTCGGCGCGCCACCGCGGGTGCGCGCAACCAGGGCCACGGCCTGCGCCGGGACATCGATCTGCTGGAGGCGCTGGCGTCGGAGGAGGCCCAGCACGCCGGCGGTCTGGGCGTGGTCCGCCTGGCGCACCTGGTCGGCCGCGAGAAGAGCCAGGTGTCCCGTGCGCTGAAGGCGCTCGCCGAGGAGGGCATCGTCGAGCGCGACCCGGACACCCTGGAGTACCGGCTGGGCTGGCGGCTGTTCTCCCTGGTCGCACGCACGGTCGAAGACCGGCTGCTGCGTGCCGCGGAACCGGCCATGCGCTCGCTGTCCGGCGAGCTGGAGGAGACCGTCCACCTGTGCGTGCTCCGCGACAACCAGGTGCTCACCCTGCTGTCGGTGTCCGGGCACTCCTTCCGCGTGCAGGGCTGGGAAGGCCGGGGCGTGCCCGCGCCGTGCACGTCCGCGGGCCGGGTCCTGTTGCAGGACGCCACACCGGACGATCTGTATGTCCGGTTCGGACTGCGGGCCGACCTCGGCGACGGGTGCCCGCGCTCGGAGGTGCGCACGCTGCCCGACCTGTGGTCGCGAATCCAGCGGGGCAAGCGCGACGGCTACGCCGCCGTCCGCGAGGAGTTCGAAGAGGACCTCGTCGGGGTTTCCGCGCCGGTGCGGGACTTCCGCGGCCGTGTGGTCGCGGCGTTGAACGTTTCCGCGCCCAAGGACCGGTTCGGCGCGCGGCTGGACGAGGCCGGCCGGATCACGGCACGGGCGGCCGGGGCGGTCTCGGAGCAACTGGGCTGGCGGACGCGCCCCGTCCCGCCCGCGTCCCGGCGCTTCACCTGAGGCGGTTGTCCTCACCGCAACTCAGGTTGCGAAACACCGGGATCTCTTGCCCCGCAACACGTCCGGCTCATACGTTGCCTCGCGCCAGGTCAGGGTGTGAGGAGAACAGAATGGACATCGACGCGATCGCCAAGACCGCGGCGGGGGAGGGCGACCTGTTCGTCGGCGGGCACTGGCGGTCCGCGGCCGGCGGCCGCACCTTCCCGGTCTTCGACCCGGCCACCACCGAGCCGGTCCGCGAGGTGTCGGCGGCCTCCGCCGAGGACGCCCGGGCCGCGCTGGGCGTGGCGCAGGACGGGTTCGAGCGGTGGCGGGAGGTGGCGCCGCGGCGGCGGTCCGAGGTGCTGCACGCCGCCTTCGCCGCGATGCACGAGCACGCCCCGGCGCTCGCCCGGTTGATCACCCTGGAGAACGGCAAGGCCTACCGGGACGCGCTCGCCGAGGTCTCCTACGCCGCGGAGTTCTTCCGCTGGTTCGCCGAGGAGGCGGTCCGGATCGGGTCCGGGTTCGCCGACGCGCCCGGCGGCGGATTCCGGCACGTGGTGCGCAAGCAGGCGGCCGGGGTCGCGGCGTTCGTGACCCCGTGGAACTTCCCGGCCGCGATGGCCACGCGCAAGATCGCGCCCGCGCTGGCCGCCGGCTGCTCGGTCGTGCTCAAACCCGCGCCGGAAACGCCGCTCACCGCGCTGGCGATCGCCGGGTTGCTCGCCGAAGCCGGACTGCCCGCCGGGGTGTGCAACGTGCTGCCCACCGACCGGGCCGCCGACGTCGCCGGCGTCTGGCTGCGCGACGAGCGGGTGCGGAAGTTCTCGTTCACCGGATCCACCGCCACCGGCCGGATCCTGCTCCGGCAGGCCGCCGACAACATCGTCAACGTCACCATGGAGCTCGGCGGGAACGCCCCGTTCATCGTGTGCGCCGACGCCGACGTGGACGCCGCTGTGCGCGGCGCGATGGACGCCAAGATGCGTGGCGGTGGCGAGGTGTGCATCGCCGCCAACCGGTTCTACGTGCACGCCGATGTCGCCAAGGAGTTCACCGCCAAGCTCGGCGAGGCGATGGCCGCGGTCCCGATCGGACCCGGGCTCGACGACGGGGTCGGCCTCGGGCCGATGATCAACCAGGACGCGGTGGACAAGATCGCCGGTCTGGTCGCCGACGCCGTCGCCCGTGGCGCCACGATCGCGGCGCAGGGCCCGCGGCCGGACGGGCCCGGGTGGTACCACCCCGCGACCGTGCTGGCCGGCGTGCCGGACGACGCGGAGATCATGCGCACCGAGGTGTTCGGCCCGGTCGCGCCGATCACCACCTTCACCGGCGAGGCCGGCCTGCTCGCCCGCGCCAACGACACCGTGCACGGTCTCGCCGCCTACGTCTACTCGGCCGACCTGGGCCGTGCCCTGCGGATCGCCGACCGCCTGGAGACCGGGATGGTCGGCGTCAACCGGGGCCTGATCTCCGACCCGGCCGCGCCGTTCGGTGGCGTGAAGCAGTCCGGACTCGGCCGCGAGGGCGGCCGCGAGGGGATCGACGCCTTCCTGGAGACCAGGTACCTGGCCGTGGACTGGTCGGCCTAGCCCCGCATTTCCCCCATCCCCCACGAGAACAGGACGGATCATGGCAGCGTTGCCCGATACCGACACCGGCGGCTCCGTCACCGACGAGCGCGGCCGGCGGCGACTGCGCACCAAACTGATGCTCGCCACGCAGGTGGGCCAGGGCATCGACGGCTACATCCTCGGCGGGATCGGGGCCGCGATGCCCGCGATCGTCGCCGACATGCACATGTCGGACTGGACCGCCGGGCTGATCGGCGCGTCCGCGCTGGTCGGCATCTTCGTCGGCGGGCCGCTGTTCGGCTGGTTCGCCGACCGCTTCGGCAGGCGGATCGTGTTCCTCACCGACATGATGATCTTCCTGATCGGCTCGATCGCGCAGTTCTTCGTGGACAACGCGTGGCAGCTGTTCGTCATCCGGCTGGTGATGGGCATCGCGATCGGCGGCGAGTACGCGATCGGCGCGCCCCTGCTGTCGGAGTACGCGCCGCGGCACAACCGCGGGCGGCTGCTGGCCAGTCTCGAGGTCAGCTGGTACGTCGGGTTCATGCTGGCCTTCGCGGTCGGCTACGCCCTGTCCGATGTGGACGACGGCTGGCGCTGGACGCTGGGCAGCAGCACGCTGATCGCGCTGGTGTGCGTAGCGCTGCGCGGCGGCATCCCGGAATCCGCGCGGTGGCTGCTGAGCAAGGGCAGGCGCGCCGAGGCCGAGGAGCTGATCCGCCGTTACGGCATGGACGTCGACGTGGACACCGAACTGGCCGACGGTGAGCGGCGCAACAGCCTGCGCCTGCTGTTCACCCGGCGGCACCTGCGCAGCACCGTGTTCGCGAGCACGTTCTGGGCGGCGCTGGTGCTGCCGTACTTCGCCATCGGCACGTTCTCCCCGCAGGTGCTCCAGGCACTCGGCCTCGGCGACGCGCTCGCCGGTTCGCTGGCCAGCAACGCGCTCGCGGTCCTGGGTGTGACCGCGGGGTGCCTGCTGGTCGAGCGCATCGGCCGCCGCAAGCTGCTGATCCCGCCGTTCTGGATCACGGCGGCGGCGCTGGCGCTGATCGGGTTCTGGCCCACCGCGCCGATCGCCGTGGTCGTCGTGTGCTTCCTCGTGTTCGCGTTCCTGAACGCGGCGTCCAGCGCGCTGACGGCGGTGTACCCGCTGGAGGTGTTCCCGACCGCGATCCGCACGACCGGGGTCGGGTTCGCGACCGCGATGAGCCGGGTCGGAGCCGCGATCGGCACCTTCCTGCTCCCGGTGACGCTCACCCACCTCGGCGTGGGCCCCACGATGCTGATCGGCGCGGGAGTGCTCGCCGCGGGCGGCCTGCTGTCGCACTTCCTCGCCCCGGAGACCGCCGGGCTCGAACTGAGCCACGCCGCACGCGCGGCGACCGAGGCGAGCAACCGGTAGGCGCGCTCACGCCTCTCGGGTTGCAGTGCCCGGCGCGGGGCGCCGCCGATCACCTCGGCGGCGCCCCTGCCGCGCGAGAACATGCCGCTCGCCAGGGGCGGCGCCGGCGCGGTCAGAGCCGCAGCGCCATCCCGACCGATGCCGGCGCCGTCTCCTCGAAGCCGTACTTGGCGTAGAGGTGCCGAGCGTCGCCGTCGGCGATGAGCGAGACGTAGGCCGTGCGCGGCGCCCGCTCGCGCAGGTGGTCCACCAGCGCCGCCATGATCTTCTTGCCGACGCCCCGCCCCTGGTGCTCGGGCAGTACGCACATGTCGACGATCTGGAATGCGGTGCCACCGTCGCCGATGACGCGGCCCATCCCGATCGGACGGTCACCGTGGTAGGCGACGACCGCGAACCACGATCCGGCCAGGCCCGCCGTCGCCGCCACCGTCGACTTCGGACTCAGCCCGGCGCCGACGCGCAGGCGCTGGTACAGCTCGACCGCGGGCGTCTCGGCCCGCACCGCGTAGTCCATCAGGACCCCGCCTCGTCGGTGCGGGCTCCGGCGAGGACGGCGTCCAGCAGGCCCGGGTAGCGCGCGTCCAGGTCGTCGCGGCGCAGGGTCAGCAGGTTCTCCCGCCCGGACGGCTCCTGGATGATCACGCCGCTGTCCCGCAGCACCCGCCAGTGGTGGGTCATCGTCGACTTGGCCGGGACGCCGATTTCGGTCAGGACACTGGTGCAGTTGTGCTCGCCGCCGCCGGCCAGCACGCGCACGGCTGCCAGCCGCACCGGGTGGCCCAGCGCGGACAGCACCTCGTCGACGCGGATCTGGTCGCGCTCCGGATGACGGTACTTCACCGTACTACCGTACCGCAAAAGTCGAACAATCCTCTTGCTCGCGGGCCCGACTGTACGTAATTATGCGTACGATCGTACTTTCGAATCTGGAAGGTGTGCTTCCGCATGTCCGCTCTTCCGAGACCGGCCGCCGGGCCGCGGCTGGGCTGGGTGCTGGCCCTGCTCGCGCTCGCGCAGCTGATCTACTCGCTGGACCTCAACATCGTGTTCGTCGCCCTGCCCGAAATCGGCGCCGAGCTGGGCTTTCCCGGTCAGACCCAGCAGCTGGTGGTGAGCGCCTACGTCGTGTTCGCCGGCGGGTTCCTGCTGTTCGGCGGCCGGGCCGCCGACCTGCTCGGGCGCCGCCGCGTCTTCGTGCTGGCACTGGCCCTCTACGCGGTCTCGTCGCTGGCCGGCGGGCTGGCGCCGACCCCAGCCACGATCATCGTCGCCCGCGCGGTGCAGGGGATCGGCGGCGCGCTGCTGCTGCCGTCCACCCTGTCGCTGATCAACACGTTGTTCCGCGAGGGGTCGCAACGCAACCGCGCACTGGCCGTGTGGGGTGGCGCGGGTGCCAGCGGGCTGACCATCGGCGCGCTGCTCGGGGGCGTGCTGACCGAGAACTTCGGCTGGCCCGCCGTCTTCTACGTCAACGTGCCGCTGGCCGGTCTCGTGGCGCTGGCCGCGCTCGCGGTGATCCCGCGCGACCCGGCCGGCGGGCCGAGCGGGCGCTTCGACCTGCCCGGTTCGCTGACCGTCACCGGGGGCGCGACGCTGCTCGTGTTCGCGCTGGTGCAGGGCCCCGAGCAGGGCTGGGGCAGCGGGCTGGTGCTCGGCGCGTTCGCGCTGTCCGCGGTGCTGCTGGTGGCGTTCGCGGTGATCGAACGGCGCAGCGCGGACCCGCTCATGCCGTTCCGGTTGTTCGGCAACCGCAGCCTGACCATCGGCATGAGCGTCACGTTCATCTACATGGCCACGTTCGGGGTGCTGCCGTACTTCCTGACCGTCCTGATGCAGAGCGTGCACGGCTACAGCGCGCTGCAGACCGGGCTCGCGTTCCTGGTCCCGTCGCTGGCGATCGCGACCGGCACCCAGCTCGGCGAGCGGCTGACCACGCGGATCGGCCTGCGCACCACGCTCGTCGGTGGCTTCGCGGTCGGCGTGGTGGGCACGGCGGTGATGGCGATCGGGTTCGACGCCGGCGCCGGGTACGGGCTGCTGGTGCCCGGGCTGGTGGTGTCCGGCGTCGGCCAGGGCGTCGTGTGGACGGCGATGTGGATCGCCGCCGCCACCGGCACCGCGGCGGCCGAACAGGGCGTCGCGAACGGCATCGCGTCCACGGCGCTGAACATCGGCAACGCGATCGGCCTCGCGGTGTTCACCGCGCTCGCGGACATCGGCACCGACGGCAAGACCGGCGAGGCCCTGCGTGCCGCCACCGCGGACGGCGAGTTCCTGGTCGTGCTGCTGACCGCCGCGGGGATGGTGCTCGGGCTGCTGGTCAGCCTCGCGCTGGCGCGCAAACCCGCCGCGCCCCTGGCCGAACCGGTCGCCGCGCCGTGAGCGACCTGGGCAGGGCGGGGCCGCCGCCCTGCCCGGGTTCCCGGCGACTCAGGCGGTCGTGCGGGCGTAGTGCTCGGCGATCTCGTCGCTGGTGGTGAGCCAGACGTCGTCGTGGCTCGCGATGTAGGCCAGCGCCTCGTCGAGGTAGCGGGCGCGGAACGGTTGGCCGATGACGAACGGGTGCAGCGGGAGCGCCATGACGCGGCCGCCGCTCGCGGAGTCGGCGTAGAGCTGGTCGAACTGGTCCTTGACGATCTGCAGCACCTCGGGGCCGGTGAACCCCCGGGTGATGAACATCAGCAGGTCGTTGACCTCGACGGTGTAGGGCACGCTCAGCATGCCGGGCACGTTCAGCCGGTACGGCTGGTCGTCGTTGGTCCAGTCGAGCACGTAGCTCAGGCCGAGTTCGGCGAGCAGCCGTGGCGTGTCGAAGGTTTCGGTGAGGCCGGGGCCCATCCAGCCCTTCGGCCGCTGCCCGGTCGCCTTTTCGATGGTGGTGACCGCGTCGGTGAGGATCTCGCGTTCCTCGTCCGCGCCGAGGTTCGCGTGCAGGCGCGAGTTGGTCTGACCGTGCACGAGCCACGCCCAGTCGCGGGCCCGGCCTGCCTCGATCACCTGGGGGTAGTGCTGCGCGACCTCGGAGTTGAGCAGCGCCGACGCGCGGATCCCGTGCCGGTCCAGGATGTCGATGACCCGCCAGATGCCGACGCGCAGGCCGTAGTCGCGCCACCCGTAGTTGAGCGCGTCGGGCACCAGCGTGTTCGTGGACGCCCAGATGCTGGTGGACGGCTTGTCGACGTGGAAGTGCTCGATGTTGAGACCGACGTAGATCGCGAGGCGGGCCCCGTCCGGCCAGGCGATCGGCTCCCGCTCGGTGATCGGCTGGTAGTCGAAGAGTTCCAGGCTCATGCGGCCAGGGTGCAACGTTGCCACTAGTGGAAGGGTCAAGCCGCGGGATGTGATCGTGCTCGCTTCCGGCATCGGGCGCTGCCGGCCGGGATCAGGAGGGCAGACGGCCGCCGCATTCGCGGACCAGCGTCGCCATGATCTCGCGGTCCGCGGGGGAGACGTGGTCGGCGTAGTAGGCGTACAGGGTCTCGCGCGCCAGCCGGGACGCCAGCAGTCCGTCGCGGTCGGAGATGGCCGCGAACACCGCCCGGTGGTGGCGGATGGACTGCAGCATGAGCGCCGTCTGGTCGTCGGCGTCGAGGATCGTCTGCTGGATCAGCTTGAGGATCGCCTCGCGGGTCACGTCGCCGTAGACCTGCACCAGCCGGTTGCCGCCGGCCTCGGCGATGAGCTCGTGGAACTCCAGGTCGGCCTGGCTGAACTCGGCGTAGCCGCGGCTCATGCACGCCCGCATCCGCGCCATGTTCCGCTCCAGCGCGAGCAGTTGCTCGTCGGTGCGGCGGGCGGCCGCGAGCAGGTTCGCGGAGGCGTCGGCGATCATCCGGAACTGGACGAGCTCGGCGAGCCCCAGCGCGCCGCCCGAGGTGAGCATCGCGATCGAACGCCGCACCGGTTCGACCGACAACGGCAGGATCAACGGCCCGCGCGGGTCCCGCGGCTGGGACTTGACCAGGTCCATGTTCTCCAGCACCCGCAGCGCCTCCCGCACCGAGGCGCGGCCGATCCCGAACTGCTCGACCAGTTCCCGCTCGCTCGGCAGGCGATCACCCGGCTTGAGCTCCCCGGAGGCGATCGCGTTCTGCACGTAGTCGACGACGCGCTGGAAGAGCCGCCCGTTGGTCGCGCTGGTCTGGCTGGCCACCCTCACCCCTCCCGGCCGGTGCGCTGCGGATTCCCCGAGGATACCGGCCGGGAGGTGGGAGCGTGCCCGGTCAGCGGGGCAGCACGCCGGCCGTCACCGGGGAGCGAGCCGGGCCAGGCCGGTCATCAGGGAGCGCTCCGGGTCGCCGATCTTCGCCGGGTCCACGTCGGTGACCCGGTCGGCGATGCGGCGCCCGATCTCGGCGGTGTCCCCGCCCATGCCGGGCCCGGCCAGCGCGGGCAACTCCGCCAGCACGGACGCCGCGGCGGCCTCCAGCGCCAGCGCGCCGTCCCGCTCGCCGAGACCGGCCAGGCACAGCGCCGCCGACAACGCCGCCGCGGCCGGGTTGGCCCAGCCCTTGCCCGCGATGTCCGGCGCCGAGCCGTGCACCGGCTCGTACATGCTCGGCGCGGTGCCACGCGGGTTGTGGTTGGCGCTGGCGGCGAGCCCGAGCCCGCCCTGGATGGTGGCGCCGAGGTCGCTGAGGATGTCGCCGAACAGGTTGTCGGTGACCACCACGTCGAACCGGCCCGGATCCATCGGCAGGTGCAGGCACATCGCGTCGGCATGGACGTAGTCGTGCTCGACGTCCGGGTACCGGGTGGCGACCTCGTCCACCACGTCCTGCCACAGCTGCCCGGCGTGCACCAGGATGTTCTTCTTGTGGCACAACGTCAGCCGCTTGCGCCGCGCGGAGGCGAGCCGGAACGCGAACTCCACCGTCTCGGTCGTGGCCGGGACCGTGGTGATCGAGTTCTGGATCGCCACCGCGTTCGGCGTGCCCGCGTGCGAGATCGAGCCGCCGCCGGTGTAGAGGCCCTCGGTGTTCTCCCGGATGATCACCAGGTCGCAGTTGTCCGGCGAGACACCGGCGACCGGGCTGTCGACACCCGGGTAGAGGCGCA
The DNA here is from genome assembly GCF_040614195.1 of Amycolatopsis sp. NPDC006125. Lineage (NCBI taxonomy): Bacteria > Bacillati > Actinomycetota > Actinomycetes > Pseudonocardiales > Pseudonocardiaceae > Amycolatopsis > Amycolatopsis sp. NPDC006125. The sequence goes on along the minus strand of NZ_JBEXTZ010000046.1, from coordinate 19,626 downwards.
CCGGCCGGATGTTGACCGACTGGGCGAACGCGACCCGCAACCCGACGATCAGTCCGCGTTCGAGGACGCCCGGTGTGACGCGGGGGTCGCCGACCGCGCCGAGCAGGACGGCGTCGTGCCCGCGGAGCGCCTCGATCGACTCCTCGCCAAGCGCGACGCCGGAGCGCAGGTAGGCCTCGGCGCCGAGGTCGAACTCGGTGGTCTCGATCGCGAAGCCGTACCGGTCGGCGGCGGCCCGGACACCGGCGAGCGCGGCCGCGGTGACGTCGGGCCCGATGCCGTCGCCGCCGATGACGGCCAGGTGGTGGGTGCGCATGTGCAGCGGTTTCTCCTTGACGTGGGGGATCAGTCGTGCAGGGCGAAGTCGCGCCAGGTCTTGCCGCCGGCCGGCTCGACGTCCACCCACAGCGCCGTGACGCAGTGCGGGCAGACGTAGGCGACGGCCGCGAGGTCGTCGTGGACCTCGACGCGGGCGCCGAGGTCGTCGGCGCCGAGCACGACCCGGCCCGCGATCGACTCCCACCCGCCGGTCAGGTCGCCGAGCACCTGTCCGCAGTGGCGGCACGACCCGATCAGCCCGTCGGCGGTCCGGTGCGTCACGAGCGCCGCGCCCCAGATGCCGGTGGGCTCGCCCGGCGCGGCCACCGGTTCGGTGCGCGGTGCGGCCATCCGGCTGCGACGGGACTCCCGGATTTCGGCCCGCCGCGCGTCGGTGGCCGCCTGGTCGACCTCGCCGTCCCGCAGTTCCACCCCGTAGAGGCGGGCGGCGGATTCGACGGTCACCGCGCCGGATTCCACGTCGGCGGCGACCTTCGCCGGGTCACGCAGCAGCGGATCGCCGTAGCCGCCGCCGTTCTGCACAGTGCACTCGAAGACGTCGCCGAACGCGATCCGGGCGGCCGGCGCGACACCGGGCAGCACCTGGTGGTCGCCGTCGAGGTCGGTCAGCGCGACGACGGGGGCGCCGCTGCCGAGGCGGTCCAGCGCGCCCGCGCCGGTCACCCGCTCGAAGCGCGCGCAGGACCCGGGCAGCCCGCCGAACAGGCCGGTCCGGTTCGGCAGCGCGACACCGTGCGTGCCGAGCACCCCGGTGACCTCGTGCGTGTCGATCGGGGTCAGCGCGAACTGGATCCCGTTGCCACCGCGGAAAGTCCCGGCGCCACCCGAGTCCGGCACCATGCGACGCCACAGGTACAGCAGCGGGTGGCGCATCTCCTGCTGCTCCACGTCGGTCGCGCCGCCGGAGAGGATGACCATCGCGCCACCGGCGTCCACGCCGTCGCGGAAGGAGAACGCCGGGCCGCCCCACAGCAGCGAGTCCATGTACATCGAGGCGAACGGCTCGCCGTGCTGGTCGACGCCGCCGAACTGGTTGAGCTGCCAGGACCCGTCGGACGGGCCGAACGCGTAACCCTCGTACTTCTCCGAGAACGACAGCATCTTCGCGATCGCGCCACCGGCGGAGCAGGTCGCGGTCCAGTTCGCGCCCGCCGCGCCGCCGGAGACCGGCATCGGTTCGACCGCCGTGACGCACAACCCGTCCGGCGCGGTCACCTCGACCGGCCGCATCAGGCCGTGGTTCCACGGGATGTCGGACCCGAAGGTGATCAGCATCAGGGTCGCGACCGCGCCGAGCAGGCCGCCGCGCGTGGTCATACCGTAGGCCGGCGACTGCGGGCTCGCGGCGGAGAAGTCGAACACCAGCCGGTCACCGGTCTTCTCCAGGCGGCACGGCACCTGCAGCAGCTCGATGCCCTCGCCGTCCGGACGGTCCAAATAGGACGTGTGCTCGTACACGCCGTCCGGCAGCTCCCGGAGCGGGGCCCGCAGGTCGGCCTCGGAGTTGTCGAGCGTCTTCTCCATCGTGGCGCGCACGGCGTCGGCTCCGTAGCGGTCACACAGCTCGTGGAACCGCTGCTCGGCCACGCGCAACCCGGCCAGGAACGCGCGGAAGTCGTTGGCGACGGTGTCGTGCATGCGGGAGTTGAGGACGATGGTGTCCCACAGCTCCTGGTTCAGCACGTCCTTGCGCACGATCCGGCCCGGCGGGATGCGGATGCCCTCCTGGAACACGTCGGTGGCGGTGGTGCACCAGCTGCCCGGGTCCATGCCGCCGAGGTCGACCTGGTGGGCCATGCAGCCCAGCCACGCCACGATCTCGCCGTCGCGGAACACCGGCTTGCAGAACTGCACGTCGTTCTGGTGCATCGCGGCCAGGTACGGGTCGTTGATGATGAAGACGTCCCCGGGCTCGATGTCGTCGTAGCGGTCCAGGAACACCTCGATCGCCATCGCCCCGGTGTAGATGGGGGTGAGCAGGTAGGTGCCGATGATCGCCATCTCACCGGCGGCGGTGTAGATGCCGAAGTTGTAGTCGGTGGCGTGCACGACGGGGGAGCCCGACACGTGCTCGACGGTGGTGCCGCCCTCGGAGTTGATGGACCAGAGCTTGTGCCGGATGACCTCGTAGGTGACCGGGTCGACGGTGGTGGTCATGCGTTGTTCTCCTTCCCGGTCAGCGGTTCTGGATGATGATGTCGCCGAAGCGGTCGACCTCGGCGTCCTGCCCTGGCCCGATCACCACGGTGGTGTCGCGGAGTTCGACGATGGCGAGGCCCTCGATGCGCAGCCCGTCGTGCAGGTGCTCGGCGCGGTAGACCGCGGCGTCGCGCCACTGGCCGCCGGAGAACACGCGGCGCGTGCCTGGTTCGGCGCCGCCCGCCTTGCCGAGTGCGCCGGTGTCGAACTCGGCGCGCGGGACGGGACTGGTGGCGACCACCCGGAACGTGGTGATCTCCACCCCGCCTTCGAGGAACGCAGCACCTTTGCCGAAGCGGCCCTCGTAGATCTCGACGAACCGCTCCACCATGGCGTTCACGTCGGCCGGGGTGATCCGGTCCGCCTCGACCGGCACGGTGAGCACGTGGATCTGGGCGCGGAACCGGATCTCCACGAACTTCGCGAACGTGATCGAGTCCTCGGCCGCGCCCGCGGCGATCAGGTCGCGCCGGGCGCGGGCGGCCAGCTCGTCGAACGTGGCGTTGAGCTCGTCCGGCGCCAGCGCGGTGGCGTGGTCGGTGGTGCCCGGCGGTGTCTGCAGCGGCTTGGACAGCTCCTCGACCATGGTCAGGTCGGAGCAGCCGATGCCGAAGGCGGAGTGCACCGACGCGGTGAGCGGCACGACGATCTGCGGGCAGCCGAGCTCGGCGCCGTAGGAGAAGGCGTGCAGGGGACCGGCGCCGCCGTAGGCGAACACGGCGAAGTCGGCCGGGTCGTAGCCCTGCTCGACGGTGACCTGGCGGACCAGGTCGGCCATCCGGGCGTCCACAATGGTCTTGATGCCCTCCGCGGCCTGCTCGATCGTCAGACCCGCGGGCTTGGCCACGTGCTCGTCGATCGCGGCGCGGGCCTTGTCCACGTCCAGGGTGAGCCTGCCGCCGAGGAAGTTGTCCGGGTTCAGGTAGCCCAGCACCAGGTCGGCGTCGGCCACCGTGGGACGGGTGCCGCCCCGGCCGTAGCACGCCGGGCCTGGGCGCGCGCCTGCCGACTCCGGGCCGACCTGCAGGACGCCGTTGCGGACCGAGGCGATCGAGCCCGCCCCCGCGCCGATCGCGCGCACCGCCACCGACGGCAGGGCGAGTTCGTCGCGGCCGATGAGCGTCGTGTTCGACATGACCGGCCGCCCGTCGAGGACCAGCCCGACGTCGAAGCTCGTGCCGCCCATGTCGGTGGTGACGATGTTGCGGTACCCGTTGCGCGCGCCCGCGAACTGCGAGGCGACCACCCCGCCGACCGGGCCCGACATGACGGTGGCCGCGGCCCGCTTCTCGACTTCGGCGAAGGTCGCCAGCCCGCCGTTGGACTGCATGAGCAGCGGACCCGTCTTCAGGCCCGCCTTGGCCAGGGTGTTCTCGAACGAGTCCAGCGAGGTCTTCAGCACCGGGCGCAGGCTCGCGTTGACGGCGGTGGTCAGCGTGCGCTCGTACTCGCCGATGCGGGGCAGGAACTCCGAGGACAGGGTGACCGACGCGCCGGGCGCCTCCTCGGCGATGATCTCCGCGACGCGCTTCTCGTGCACGTCGTTGGCGAACGACCACAGCAGGGACACCGCGAACACCTCGGCGCCCGCCTCCTGGAGGCGGCGCGCCGCGCGGCGCACGTCGTCCTCGTCGAGCGGGCAGACGACGCGGCCGGCGTAGTCGATGCGCTCGGTGACCTCGGCGATGAGGCGGCGCGGCACCGCGGCAGGCTGCTTGACCAGCGTGCGGAAGCGCTTGATGTCGTCTTCCTCCAGGCCGGTGGCCTTGAAGCCGCGCATGATCGTGAGCGTGTCGCCGAACCCGCGGGTCTGGATGAGCCCGACCCTGCGGCTGCGGCCCTCCAGCATCGCGTTGGTGGCGACGGTGGTGCCGTGGGCGAACACCTCGACGTCGGCCAGCAGCTGTTCCAGCGGGACACCGCGTTCGTCGGCCGCGAGCACGAGGGTGTCGAGCACGCCCTGCGCCGGGTTGTCGGGCACCGTCGAGGACTTGTAGCGGCCGACGGCGCCGTCCGAGTCGATCACGACGGTGTCGGTGAAGGTGCCTCCGATGTCGGAGGCCACGTAGTAGCTGGGCATCCCGGCGTTTCACTCCTTTGTGCGCTGACGGGGACCGTCGGGGTCAGGACGCGTCCTCGGCCGCCGATGTCTTCTTCTGCTCGAGTTCGGTGATCGTGGCTTCGATGTGGGCACGCGCGAGCCGCTCGGCCGCCTGGCCGTCGCCGGCCTCGATGGCGTCGGCGATGGCGGTGTGCTCGGCGATCGCGCGGATCGCGCTCTCCGGCCGCACCAGCGCGACCGGCGCGAACACCTGCGCGGTCATCCGCAGGATCGGCAGCTGGCCGATCACGAAGTCGTTGCCGGACAGGTGGATGACGTGCTCGTGGAAGTCCACATTGGAGTCGGTGTAGTCGCGCGGCGCCCACGGGTCCACCGCCGCGCGCTGCACCTCGATGGCCCGGCGGAGCTGGCGGATCAGGCCACCGCCCCGGTTGTTCTCCGCGGCCAGCCGGGCGGCGAGACCGTCCACCACCGCGCGCAGCTGGTAGGCGTCCAGCAGCGTGTCCAGGTCACCGGTGATGACCTGGGCGCCCTGCCCGGCGGTGACCTTGACCAGGCCCTCCTGCTCCAGGACGCGCAGCGCCTCGCGCAGCGGGGTGCGGCTGACACCCAGTTCGGCGGACAGGTGTTCCTGCCTCAGCCACGACCCGGTCGGGTAGCGGTGGGTGTAGATCCGCTCCCGGATGATCGCGGCCGTTTCGTCCACGAGCGGGATGCGCGATGGCGCTCCCGCCCGGTCCTCTCGTCTGGCCAACGCTCGCCGACCTTCCTTGCTCGACGGCTGGATACAGCGCCGTCAGACTGGCCCACGCACGCAGCCTCGTCAACCCCGGGGCATCGACATTCACCCGGTTCGTGTGAGTAACCGCAGCTCAGAGCGCCTTTTTTCGTGACAACTTGACTCGCCGACCGGCGCTGGTTCATGCTCGTGGCATCACGAGCTGGTCCGACCAGCAGTCGATCGCCGGTGTTGCCGACCTGGCTGGCAAGACCTGGGACGACGACGTCCAGAGGAGAATTTCCGATGAGTTCGCATGCGGGCTTCGCGCTGCCCGAGTTCCCGTCCGGACTGCCGGTCGGCCCCGGGTGGGTCACCGGCGCCGGAACCGCGCCGGTGGTGTTCCCCTACGACGGATCGGTGGTCGCGCACGCGCCGGTCGGATCGGTCGGCGACGCCCGCGCCGCCCTCGACGCGGGTGCGGCCGCCGTGAAACCGGCCGGCAAGCTCACCTCGGCGGTCCGCCGCGCGATCCTGCTCGACGTGGAGGCCGCGCTCCGGGCGCACGAGGCGGAGCTGGTCGACCTGCTCATCGCCGAGACCGGCAAGACCCGCGGCGACTGCGAGGTGGAGTTCGCCCGCACGGTCTTCACCTGGTCGGCCGCCGCCGAGGAGGTCGCCCGCATCCACGGCGAAACCGTGCCGCTGGACCTGCAGCCCTCCGGCGCGGGGATGATCGGGTTCTGGACCCGCCGCCCGATCGGCCTGGTCGTCGGCATCGCCGGGTTCAACGGCCCGCTCCTGCTCGCCAGCCACAAGATCGCGCCGTCCATCGCCGCGGGCTGCCCGGTGATCTGCAAGCCCGCCCCCGCCACGCCGCTGACCGCGCTGTGGCTGGCGGACCAGGTCCGGCAGGCGGCCGCCCGGCACGGGGCGCCGCCGGAGATCGTGCAGGTCATCACCGGCGACGCCGAGGTCGGGCACACGCTGGTGACCGATCCGCGCGTGGCGGCGGTGTCGTTCACCGGTTCCGCCGCCGTCGGGCACCGGATCGCACGCGACGCCGCGCCGCGGAAGGTCCTGCTGGAACTGGGCTCCAACGCGGCGCTGGTGGTCGACACCGACGCCGACCTCGACAAGGCCGCCGACGCCGTGCTGCGCGGCGGCTACTACTTCAACGGCCAGGCCTGCATCGCCGTGCAACGCGTGATCGTGTGCGAGCCGGTGCGCGAGGAGTTCGTCGGCAAGCTCACCCCCCGCATGGGCGAGCTGACGGTCGGCGATCCGCGCGACCCGCGGACCCGGGTGGCGCCGCTGATCAACGAGGCGGCGACGCGGCGCACCCTCGACTGGATCGAGCAGGCCGAGCAGGCCGGGGCGAAGGTCCTGCACGGCGGCCGGGTGATCGACCGCACCGTCGAGCCGACCCTCCTGCTCGACGTGCCGGAAACCGCCGACGCGTGGTGCGAGGAGATCTTCGCCCCCGTCGTGGCGATCCGGTCCGTGCCCGGCCTCCCGGCGGCGCTGGACCTGGTCAACCGGTCGCGCTACGGCCTGCACGCCAGCGTGTTCACCCGCTCGCTCGCCACCGCGTTCGCCGCCATCGAGGAACTCGAGGTCGGGGGAGTGGTGATCAACGAGGTGCCCGGCTTCCGGTCCGACATCATGCCCTACGGCGGCGTGAAGGACTCCGGCATCGGCCGGGAGGGACCGCGCTTCGCGATCGAAGAACTGACCGTCACCCGCATGGCCGTGATCAGGCCGGAATGAGCGAGACCATGACCGACTACACCACGCTGTTCCGGCTCGACGGCAAGCGCGCGCTGCTGGTCGGGGCCGGCGGGATCGGCCGCGAGGCCGCGCTCGCGCTCGCGGCCCACGGCGCCGAGGTGATCTGCGCCGACAAGGACCCGCTCACCGCGAAGGCGACCGCGGCCGACACCGGCGGCGAAGCGCTCGAACTCGACATCACCGACGCGGCGGCCGTGCACCGGGCCGCCGCCGAACTCGGGGACCTCGACGTCGTGGTCCTCACCGCGGCGACCAACGTGCGCAAGCGCATTCTCGACTACGCGCCCGAGGAGTTCGACCGCGTCGTCGCGCTCAACCTGAAAGCGACCTTCACCGTGCTGCAGGCGTTCGGCCGGGGGATGGTGGAGCGCGGCCGCGGCAGCATCGTGGTCTTCTCCTCGGTGCGCGGGTTCGTCGTCGAACCCGGCCAGTCGGTGTACGCGGCCACCAAGGCCGGCGCGATCCAGCTGGTCAAGACCGCGGCCGCCGAGTTCGGCGAAGCCGGCGTCCGCGTCAACGCGATCGCCCCCGGCGTGGTGGAAACCCCGCTGACCGACCAGATCAAGAACGACCCCGGCTGGTACCGGGCCTACGCCACCAAAAGTGCGCTGGGCCGCTGGTCGAAGCCCGGCGAACTGGCCGGAGCCGTCGTGTTCCTGGCCTCCGACGCGGCCGCCTACGTCACCGGATCGACCGTCATGGTCGACGGTGGCTGGACGGCCGTGGACGGACGTTTCACCCCACCGGCCTGACCCCTGACCCCCCGGGAGAACCCATGTCCGGCAACACCGGCGTTGCCGACCACGACGAGCTCGCGCGGACCACCCTGCGCAAGGTCACGTGGCGGCTCGGCGTTCTGCTGTTCTTCGTCTACGTCCTCAACTACCTCGACCGCACCAACATCTCCATCGCGAAGCTGAAGATGCAGCCGGACATCGCCTTGAGCGAAACGGCTTTCGGCCTCGGCGCTGGCTTGTTCTTCGTCGGCTACGTGCTCTTCGAAGTGCCCAGCAACATGATCCTCTACCGCGTCGGCGCCCGGTACTGGATCGCCCGCATCATGTTCACCTGGGGCCTGGTGTCGATGGCGATGTTCCTGGTCCGCGACGAGTGGAGCTTCTACGCGCTGCGGTTCCTCCTCGGCGTCGCCGAAGCCGGCCTGGTGCCCGGCGTGATCCTCTACCTCAGCCAGTGGGTGCCCGCGGTGCGGCGGGCACGGCTGATCAGCGTCTTCTACATCGCCGTGCCGGTGTCGACGGTCATCGGCGCGCCGCTGTCGACCTGGCTCATGGGGTTCACGCCGTGGGGCCTGACCGGCTGGCAGTTCATGTTCCTGGCCGAGGGTTTCCCGTGCCTGGTCATGGCGTTCGTCGTGGTGCGGTACCTGACGGACAAGCCCGCGCAGGCGACGTGGCTCAGCGAGCGGCAGCGCGCGTGGCTGGTCGCGGAGCTGGAGCGGGAGGACAAGGCCAACTCCGCGGGCGGGCACCGCGCCGTCTCGCTGCGTGCGGCGGTGCGCGACCGGGGTGTGCTCGGCATGTCGTTCGCGTTCTTCGCGATGATCATCCCGCTCTACGCGATGGCGTTCTTCCTGCCGACCATCGTCCGGCAGATGGGGTCGTTCAGCACCGCCCAGATCGGGTGGCTCACCGCCATCCCGTACGCGTTCGCCGCGCTCGCGATGTGGTTGCTGGCGCGCAATTCCGACCGCACCGGCGAACGCACCCGCCACTACGTGGTGCCCGCGCTGGCCGGCGTCGCCGGGCTCGTGCTCGGCGCGCTGAGCCTCACCGGATCCCCGCTGCTGGCGCTGACCGGGTTCACGCTCGCCGCGATCGGCTGCATCTCCACGCTGCCAGTGTTCTGGGCGCATGCGCCGTACCTGCTCAGCGGCCCGGCGACGGCCACCGGCATCGCGTTCATCACCGCGGTCGGCAACCTCGCCGGGTTCGTCTCGCCCTACATGGTGGCGCTGATCAAGGGCGACGGCCCGGGACAGGGCAACAGCAGCGCGGCGGTGCTGGTGACGGCGGTCTTCCTGACCGGTGCCGCGGTCACGATGGCCGGCGTCGGCCGCCGGATCCGCAGGCGTTCCGGTGCGGCCGCGGGCGCCCCCGCCACGCAACCGTCCGCGAACACCTGACCAACCCCTACCACCGGTCAGCGCGGCCCCGCGACTGCCACGAGCGGTCGCGGGCCGCGCCGACCGGCCTGACCCCTCGCCACCCCGACCGGTTGACGGAGAGCCCAGTGACCACCCAGACCACCACCGTGTCCCTCGACGACAAGTACACCGCCGAGCGCGGGCGGGTCCTGCTGTCCGGGATCCAGGCCCTGGTGCGCCTGACGCTCGAACAGCGCCGCCTGGACGCCGCCCGCGGGCTGTCCACGCGCGTGTTCGTCTCCGGCTACCAGGGTTCGCCGCTGGGCGGGGTGGACCTGGAGATGGGCCGGGCCGCGCGGTTCCTCGACCCGGCTGGCGTGGTGTTCCGGCCGGGCGTCAACGAAGAGCTCGCCGCGACCGCCGTCGCCGGCACGCAGCTGCTCGACCAGCTGCCCGGGCGGCAGCACGAGGGGGTCACCGGGTTCTGGTACGGCAAGAACCCCGGCCTGGACCGGGCCGCCGACGCGATCCGGCACGGCAACATCTCGGGCACCGCGCCGCTCGGCGGGGCGGTCGCCTGGATCGGCGACGACCCGGCGAGCAAGTCCTCGACGGTGCCGAGTTCGTGCGAGCCGATGATGCAGAGCCTGTCCATGCCGCTGCTCGCACCCGGCTCGGTGGCCGAGATCGTCGAGTTCGGGCTGCACGCGGTCGCGCTGTCCCGCGCGAGCGGGTTGTGGACCGGGCTGAAGATCGTGGCCGACATCGCCGACGCCTCCGCGACCGTGGACGTGGCCGACCTGCGGGCCGGCATCCCCGAGCCGGCCCGCCACGAGCGCGGCCCGTTGCCGACCCTCCTCGGCCCGGCGGCGCTGGACGCCGAATTCGACATGCTCACCCGACGCCTGGACCTCGCCCGCGCCTACGCCCGCGACGCCCAGCTCAACCGGGTGGTGTTCACCGCCGCTTCCGCCCGCCTGGGGATTCTCGCCTCCGGCACCGGGTTCGCCGTCCTGCAGCGCGCGCTCGACGACCTCGGGCTGGACGAAGCGGCGCTGGACGCGCTCGGGCTCCGGCTGATCCGGCTCGCCATGCCCTTCCCCCTCGACGACCAGGAACTGGTCCGGCTGACCGAAGGCCTGGACGAGGTGCTCGTCGTGGAGGACAAGGTGCCCTTCCTGGAAGGCCACCTGAAGGAGGCGCTGTACCGGCGGCCGGGCGCGCCGAACGTCGTGGGGCGGCGGGACGAGACCGGGCGGCCGTTGCTGACCGCGCGGGGACAGCTCGGCGCGGAAGAGGTCGCCCAGGCCGTGGCCGCCCGCATCACGGCGGTGATCGGCCCGGACCGGCTGCCGCGCGCCGCGGTCACCCACCTGGCCGCGATCCGGCCCCGGCGACCCGCGCGCATCGGCGTGCCCCTGGCCACCGGAAAGCGCACGCCGTACTTCTGCTCGGGCTGCCCGCACAACACCTCCACCCGCGCCGCCGACGACACGCTCGTCGGAGCGGGCATCGGGTGCCACGTCATGATCACCCTCGACGGCGCGGGCCGCGGCAGGCAGATCGGCCTGACCCAGATGGGCGGGGAGGGCGCCCAGTGGATCGGGCTGGCGCCGTTCACCGGCGACCGGCACTTCGTGCAGAACCTCGGCGACGGCACCTTCCACCACTCGGGCTCGCTGGCGATCCGCGCCGCGGTCGCCGGTGGTGTCACCATGACCTACAAGCTGCTCTACAACGACGCCGTCGCGATGACCGGCGGCCAGCAGGTCATCGGGCGGCTGTCCGTTCCCGAGCTCACCCGGCTGCTGGCCACCGAGGGCGTGCGGCGCATCGTGGTCACCACCGACGACCCCGGCAAGTACCGGGGCGTGGCGCTGGACCCGATCGCGTCCGTCCGCCACCGCGACGACTTCGCCGAAGCCGAAGCCGAACTGGCCGCCGTCGACGGCGTGACCGTGCTCATCCACGACGACCAGTGCGCGGCGGAGGAACGACGGCTGCGCAAGCGCGGCAAGCTGCCCACACCCGCGGAAAAGGTCGTGATCAACGAGCGGGTGTGCGAGGGCTGCGGCGACTGCGGCGACGTCTCCACCTGCCTGTCGGTGCAACCCGTGGACACCGAGTTCGGCCGCAAGACCCGCATCCACCAGGCCTCCTGCAACTCCGACTTCTCCTGCCTGAAGGGCGACTGCCCGTCCTTCCTGCTCGTCGAGCCGAGCGCGCAACGCCGCGCGCTGCCCGGGGAACCGCCCGTGGCGCTCGTCGAGCCGGAGCCGAAGGTCACCGGCACCGAGACGCTGCTGCGGATGCCCGGAATCGGCGGCACCGGCGTGGTGACCGTGTCGCAGATCCTGCAGATGGCCGCGCACCTGGACGGCAAGTTCGCCGCCGGGCTGGAGCAGACCGGTCTCGCGCAGAAGGGCGGGCCGGTCACCTCGGACGTCCGGATAGGCAAGCAACCGGTGCGCGGCTCACTGCGCGCGTCACGCTCCACAGTGGACGTCCTGATCGGCTTCGACCTGCTCGGTACGGCAGAGGAGTCCACGTTGGCCACGGCGCGCGGCGGCCGCACCATCGCGGTCCTGAACACCTCCGTGGTGCCGACCGCGGCGATGGTGACCAACCGCGTCGCCGTGCCGGGCAGCGTCGACGACCTGCTCGCGCGCGTCGCCGAGGCCACCACACCGCAGGCGAACCTGCACCTGGACGCGCAACGCCTGTCCGAATCGCTGTTCGCCGACCACATGCCCGCCAACATGCTGCTCGTCGGCGCCGCCTACCAGCACGGCTGCATCCCCGTCGCGGCGGCCGCGATCGAGCAGGCCATCCGGCTCAACGGCGCGGCCGTGGACAAGACCCTCGCCGCGTTCCGCTGGGGACGCGCGGCCGTCGTCGACCCGGAGGCGGTGTTCGCCGCGGCGGGCGCCAGTCCGGAGCCGGCGGATGCCGGGTTCGAAGCGGCGCTCGCCACCCGGATCGCCGATCTCACCGGCTACCAGAACGAGGCTTTCGCCCGTGCGTACGCCGAGGAGGTGCACCGCGTCGTGGACATCGCGCAGGCCCGCGCCGGCGACGCCGCCGCTGAGCGAGTCGGGCTCGCCTACGCCCGTGGCCTGCACAAGCTCCTGGCGTACAAGGACGAGTACGAGGTCGCCCGCCTCCACCTCGACCCGGCGGAGAAGGCGCGGCGGGAGGCCGAGTTCGGCCCGGACGCCAAGGTGTCGGTGATGCTGCACCCGCCGGTGCTGCGCGCGCTGGGGATGAAGCGGAAGATCCGCCTGCGCGGGCGCACCGCCGAGGTGGCCTTCCGCGGCCTCCGGGCGGCGCGGAAGCTGCGGCACACGCCGTTCGACGTGTTCGGCTACGCCGCGGTGCGCAGGACCGAGCGGCAGCTCGTCGGCGAGTACCAGGCCCTGGTGCGGGACGCGCTGACCCACCTGACCCCGGCGACGCTGGACGCGGTGTGCGAGATCGTCGCGCTGCCCGACCTGGTGCGCGGCTACGAGGACATCAAGCTCGCCAACGTGGCGAAGTTCCGGGCCCGCGCGCGTGACCTCCTGGCCCACCTGCCGGAGGGAGCGGTGTGCGACCAGTAGCCCCGTGCTCGGCGGTGCTGCGGCTGGACGTCATCGAGACGCCCTACGCGATCGCCCGGGTCACCACGATCCTGACCGCCCGGCGGTTCGACGTGCTCACCCTGGACGTCGGCGCCCCGGCGGGCGGCCGCCGCCGCATGACGGTCGAGCTGGCGGCCGGGGACGATGCGGAGGTGCGCCGGGCGGTGAAGTACCTGCACCGCTCGCCGGACGTGCTCAAGGTCGTCCACCTGCCCGACGAGGAGTCGCACGCCCGGCGCGCCGCGTTCGTGGTGATCGACGCGCCTGCCCACCGGCTGCCGGAGGTCGTCACCGTCGCGCAGGCGATGTCGGCCGAGATCGTCGAGGCAGGCCACGGCCGCTGCACGCTGTTCCTGGCCGCCGAGCCGGACCGGGTGGCCGAACTCGTGACCGCCCTCGGCGACTTCCCCGTCCGCGACGTCGTGCTCTCCGCGCCCGTGCGCACCCGGACGCTGCGGCGCCCCGGGGAGCACGGGCGCGCCGGTCAGCCGGGCACGATGCTGAACGCCCGGATCTTGCGGTAGATCGTCGCCCGGGACATGCCCAGGTCGGCGGCCGCGCGTTCCTTGTTCCCGTTGTTCGCCGCGAGGCTGCGCACGATCGCGTCGCGCTCCAAGACCTCCAGGCGGGTCAGCTGGCGCCGGGTGACGGTCCGGCACTCCGCGGGCAGGTCGTCCACCTCGATCACGCCGGCGCGGCGCCGCCGGGAGACCTGGGCCAGGACGTCGTCGAGTTGCCGGACGTTGCCGGTCCACGGCAGCCGCATCAGCTGCCGCAGGCACGCGTCCGACACCTCCAGATCGCGGTTGCCCGCGTGGCGGGCCAGCAGGGCGGGCACGAGGTGGCGCACGTCCTCGATCCGGTGCCGCAGCGGCGGCACCTCGACGGTGTGCGCGAAGAACGGCATCAGCCAGTTGTGGATCTCCGTTCCGCGCGGGTCCTCACCCACCGTGACCGCCACCCAGGCCGGCGCCTCGTCCGGCGGAGCGGCCTGCCAGGTGGTGAACAACTCGGTGAGCCGCCGCATCCCCTCCTCGGTCAGCGTGTCGGCGTGGCGCAGGATCACCGCCGGTGAGTTGCCGCAGCCGGCCTCGTCGGCGAGGGCGTGCGCCCACGCCTCGTAGTTGCCCACCGGAGCGCAGTCCAGCACGACCTGGCGGCCCGGCGCGTGACGGCGGGCCACGGCCTGCGCGAGGGCCGTCTTGCCCGTCCCGCCCTCGCCGGTCAGCACCAGCCAGTTCCCGCCGGTGATGCTCGCCTCCGCCGCGGAACACGCCTGCCGCCACACCGGGCTGCACCCGGCCAGCCCGGGCAGCCGCACGTCGGCGGGACCGGAGGCGCGCCGCGGCACGGCCTGGTTCTTCACCCGGAACAACCCGCCGACCAGCGTCGAACCGTGGTGCACCGGGCGGTACTCCAGACGGGCGACCACACCGGAGGGCAGGTCGGCCAGGACCGTGGCCGGGGTGGGCGATCCGGCGACATCGGCCGTGTGGGTGATCAGCGCCGCCCGGTCCGCCGCGTCGTACAGGTCCTGGGCGTGGTTGTTCACCATCACCACGTCCTCGTTGACGGCCAGGATGGCGCCCGAGCCGCGCCGGCAGGAAGCCAGGTACTCGCGGAACAGCGCCAGCTCACGGGCCCCCGCACCGGCGAGCATCGCTTCCTCGATCCGCTTCGCGGTCGTGCGGGCGAGGGTCAGCAGCAGCGGGCCGGGCGTGCCGGTCCACGACGTGAGATCGAGTACTCCGACCAGGTGACCGCGGATCGGGTGGTGGATCGGCGCGCCGGCGCATTCGAAGGTCGCCAGGCGGCTGTTGAAGTGTTCGAAGCCGGACACGAGCACGGGTTGCTGGCATTCGAGTGTCGTGCCGATCCCGTTCGTCCCGATCGACTCCTCCGCGTAACTGAAACCGGGGGCGAGGCAGATCCGGTCCAAACCGGAGTGCAGCGCGCGGTCCGGGCTGGAGCGGCTCACCACGAGACCGTCGGCGTCGGTGAGCAGGATGGCGACCGGGTGATCGGACAGTTCGGACGTCAGGTTGTCCAGGATCGGTTTGGCGCTGCGCAGCAGGAGGCTGTCCTCGTCACGGTCGGCGACGAAGATCGGATCGGGCTCGTCGGCGTCGATCCGGTGCTCCAGCGCGCGCCGCCACGACGCCGAAATGATCTCCCGCACGCCCGCCAGTTCGGGCACCGGCCGGGACAGGAACTTCTCCCGGGCCGCGCTGACCTGCGATTCCGACTGGTGTCCTGGCCTCGTCACCACCGTCTCCTTTGACGTCGAATGCTGTGGTCACCGGGCTGACTCCACCCACGACAACCCATCGTGGCGGAGATCGTGCAGTGTCTCGGTCTCACATTGAGACAGAACTCACCTGCGAAGCGCAACACACTCTCCCCCGTCAGTGACGACTGCCGGGCGGCGAGACCCGGCCCGAGGAGGCTGAATTGAGCAGGCAGAGTCTCACCAAG
This sequence comes from Amycolatopsis sp. NPDC006125, assembly GCF_040614195.1. NCBI lineage: Bacteria > Bacillati > Actinomycetota > Actinomycetes > Pseudonocardiales > Pseudonocardiaceae > Amycolatopsis > Amycolatopsis sp. NPDC006125. The sequence continues at coordinate 4,318 of NZ_JBEXTZ010000046.1, read as the reverse complement.
GCGCACAACAAGATCACCGAGCTGTCCTGGGAGCCCACCTTCGCCACACCGGCGACCCGGTTCGGCACGGACTACACGTTCGAGAAGGCCCCCAAGAAGGACCCGCTCAAGCAGATCATGCGGTCCTACTTCCCGATGGAGGAGGAGAAGGACAACCGCGTCTTCGGCGCGATGGACGGCGCGATCCGCGGCAACATGTTCCGGCAGGTGCAGCAGCGCTGGCTGGAGTGGCAGAAGCTGTTCCTGTCCATCATCCCGTTCCCGGAGATCTCCGCGGCGCGGGCGATGCCGATGGCCATCGACGCGGTGCCGAACCCGGAGATCCACAACGGACTCGCGGTGCAGATGATCGACGAGGTTCGCCACTCCACGATCCAGATGAACCTCAAGAAGCTGTACATGAACAACTACATCGACCCGGCGGGGTTCGACATCACCGAAAAGGCGTTCGCGAACAACTACGCGGGCACCATCGGCCGCCAGTTCGGCGAGGGGTTCATCACCGGTGACGCGATCACCGCGGCCAACATCTACCTGACCGTGGTGGCCGAGACCGCGTTCACCAACACGCTGTTCGTCGCGATGCCCGACGAGGCCGCCGCCAACGGCGACTACCTGCTGCCGACCGTCTTCCACTCGGTGCAGTCCGACGAGTCCCGGCACATCAGCAACGGCTACTCCATCCTGCTGATGGCCCTGGCCGACGAGCGCAACCGGCCGCTGCTGGAGCGCGACCTGCGCTACGCCTGGTGGAACAACCACTGCGTGGTGGACGCCGCGATCGGCACGTTCATCGAGTACGGCACCAAGGACCGCCGCAAGGACCGCGAGTCCTACGCCGAGATGTGGCGCCGCTGGATCTACGACGACTACTACCGCAGCTACCTGCTCCCGCTGGAGAAGTACGGCCTGGTAATCCCGCACGACCTGGTCGAGGAGGCGTGGAACCGGATCACCAACAAGTTCTACGTGCACCGGGTCGCGCAGTTCTTCGCCACCGGCTGGCCGGTCAACTACTGGCGCATCGACGGCATGACCGACGCCGACTTCGAGTGGTTCGAGGACAAGTACCCGGGCTGGTACAACCAGTTCGGCAAGTGGTGGGAGGCCTACAACCGGCTGCGCTACCCGGGCCGCAACAAGCCGATCGCGTTCGAAGAGGTCGGCTACGAGTACCCGCACCGCTGCTGGACCTGCATGGTGCCCTGCCTCGTCCGCGAGGACCTGGTGGTCGACAAGGTCGACGACCAGTGGCGCACCTACTGCTCGGAAACCTGCGCCTGGACCGACAAGGTCGCCTTCCGCCCCGAGTACGAGGGCCGGGAGACCCCGAACATGGGCCGGCTCACCGGCAAGCGCGAGTGGGAGACGCTGCACCACGACCGGGATCTCGCCGACATCGTCAAGGACCTGGGCTACGTCCGCGACGACGGCAAGACGCTCATCCCGCAGCCGCACCTGGACCTGGACGACCCGAAGAAGCTGTGGACGCTCGACGACCTCCGCGGCATCCGGTTCGCCAGCCCGAACGTCACGCTCAACCAGATGACCGATCAGGAGCGCGAGGAGTGGGCCGCGGCCTACCGCGCCAACCCGAACGTCACGGTCGCCTGACGGCCTGAGGACCCGCGGACGGCGGTGTGCCCCCACCGCCGTCCGCTCCCCGGAGAATCGAGAGACCAATGGCCGACAAGCACCGCATCTCCTTCGAACCGGTCGACATCGAGATGGAGGTCGGCGAGGACGAGAAGATCCTCGACGCCGCGTTCCGCCAGGGCATCCACCTCATGCACGGGTGCCGCGAGGGCCAGTGCTCGGCGTGCAAGTCGTACGTGCTGGACGGCGAGATCCAGATGGAGCGCTACTCGACGTTCGCCTGCAACGACGCCGAGGTCGAAGAGGGCTATGTGCTGCTGTGCCGGGCGCACGCCTTCAGCGACTGCACCATCGAGCTGCTCAACTTCGACGAGGAGGAGCTGCTCAACTCCGCCCCGCTGCAGCGGATCCGGACCGAGGTCGTCGAGATCGTGGAGCACACGCACGACATCGTCGGGCTCAAGCTCAAGCCGGTCGACCCGCCGGCGTACGAGTTCAAACCCGGCCAGTACGCCGACCTGACCATCCCGGGCACCGACGAGCACCGGTCGTTCTCGATGGCGACGATCCCATCCACCGCCGACCACATCGAGTTCGTCATCAAGAAGTACCCGGGCGGCCGGTTCTCCGCGCTGCTGGACGACGGGATCGCGGCCGGCGACACGATCGAGCTGACCGGGCCGTACGGCAACTTCACGCTCAAGAACGGGCACGTGCTGCCCCTGGTGCTGATGGCGGGCGGCGCCGGTATGGCTCCGGTGCTCAGCCTGCTGCGCCACCTCAGCGAAACCGGGGACACCCGGCGGATCCGCTTCTACTACGGCGCCCGCACCGCCGCGGACCTGTTCTACCTGGACGAGATCCGCGCCCTGGGCGAACGGCTGCCCGACTTCGGGTTCGTCGTCGCGCTCTCGGAGTCCACCGAGGGCGCCGGTGAGCTCGGGGTCACGGCCGAACCGGGGATGGTCACCGACGTGGTGGCGGCCAGGGAGCCCGAGCTGCACCGCAGCGAGGTGTACCTGTGCGGCCCGCCGCCCATGGTGGACGCCGCGCTGGCGCTGGCGGCGAGCCAGGGCGTGCCGGACGACCAGGTGTTCTACGACAAATTCACCACGTCGGTTCGCGACGAGTAGACATCGCAAGGAGACATCACATGACGAGCAGTGCGAAGACGCGCAGCTTCCCGAAGGTGGAGTTCACCGACTCCGAGGCGGGTGCCCTGGAGTTCCCGAGCTCGAAGAGCCGCAGCTACAACTACTTCAAGCCGGCGAAGCTGCGCGCCACGGTGTACGAGGACGTCACCGTCGACGTGCAGCCGGACCCCGAGCGGCACCTGTCCCAGGGCTGGATCTACGGCTTCGGCGACGGGCCCGGCGGTTATCCGAAGGAGTGGACCGCCGCGAAGTCGTCGAACTGGCACGCCTTCCTCGACCCGAACGAGGAGTGGGAGCAGACGATCTACCGCAACAACTCCGCGGTGGTCCGTCAGGTCTCCCTGTGCCTGGAGAACGCCAAGCGCGCGGGCGCCTACGGCAACTGGAACACCGCCTGGCAGAAGTTCATCGCCCGCAACCTCGGAGCGTGGATGCACGCCGAGAACGGGATGGCGCTGCACGTGTTCACCTCGATCCAGCGCTCCGGCCCGACCAACATGATCAACACCGCGGTGGCCGTCAACGCGGCGCACAAGATGCGCTTCGCGCAGGACCTCGCGCTGTTCAACCTGGACCTGTCGGAGTCGCTGGACACCTTCGACGGGTCGGTGCACAAGGAGGTGTGGGCCTCGGCCGAGGAGTGGCAGCCCACCCGCAAGGCCGTCGAAGAGCTCACCGCGGTCGGCGACTGGGCGGAACTGCTGTTCGGCGCCAACGTCGTGTTCGAGCAGCTCGTCGGCCAGCTCTTCCGGTCGGAACTGGTCATGCAGATCTCCGCCACCAACGGCGACTACATCACCCCGACGATCGTGGGCACCGGCGAGCACGACTACAGCCGCGACCTCGGCTACACGCGGGCGCTGTTCCGCATGCTCACCCGCGACGAGCAGCACGGCGAGGCCAACAAGGAGCTGTTCGGCCGGTGGCTCGCGAAGTGGGTGCCGCCGTGCCTGGACGCCGCCTACGCGCTGCAGCCGATCTGGTCGCAGCCGGCCGAGAAGGCCCGCACCTTCGCCGACTCGCTCGGCGCGACCAAGGAGAAGTTCACCCAGCTGCTCGAGGAGATCGGGCTGGACATCCCGAAGGAGTTGGACAAGTGAGCAGCACCATGCAGTTCGGTTCGCAGGCCGGGTCTTCGAACATGTGCGGCGTCACGCTGATGAACACCCCCGTCGGGCGCGTGGTAGCCGACGTGATGGGAGCCAAGGACGGCGTCTCGCTCGTGGAGTACCCGTCGATGATCCGCGTGGACGGCACCCGGCTCCTGGAGTTCGACTACGACGAGCTGACCGAGGCCCTCGGCGAGCCGTTCGACGGGTCGATCTTCGAGGAGATCAGCTCCACCCACTACGGCCGCATGGTGCACCTGGACGACCGCACCCTGCTGTTCGCCAACCCCGAGGACGCCGCCGAGTACATCGGTTTCGACCTTTCCGCGCACGGCTGACGACACCACACCCCGCACTCGTGGTGGCGGGGGGGGGGGGGGGGCCCCCCACGGTGGACCACCACACCCCCACACAAAGGGCGCGGCGGGTGCTAAAATAGAGGGGAGAGTAATAAGAGTG